>NZ_JBHXKE010000012.1:0-69255 GCF_042722765.1 Kitasatospora sp. NPDC058406 | reverse complement strand
GCCCGGCACCGCTCCGGTGCCGGGCCGACGGTCGTTCAGTTCCCCGGCGCGGCGTGGCCGATCGTCCGGCCGATCTCCAGCGCGACGTACTGCGCGGCCGCCATCGCCTCCTCCGGGGTGGGCTCCCCGATGGTGACCTCACCGGCCGCCGTCCGCTCCTCGGGCCGCTTGTCCTGGTGGAGCAGGAAGAGCGCCGAGTTGATGGTGAACAGCGACATCATCGCGCGCAGCCGGTCCGCGAAGCTCGCCCCCGGACCGTGCACCAGCCGGACCAACGCGATCATCCGCTCCCTGAACTCCCGCCCGGCCGGCAGGTCCCGCAGCGCGGGCTGGTTCTCCTGGAAGAAGCGGAGCAGCGGCGCCCGCTCGGACATCCCGGCCGCGAACCGGCGGATGAGCTCGTCCCGCACCTCCGGCGACCACTCCTGCTCGCGACCCCAGGCGATGAGCTCGTCGATCGGCACGGCCGTGGCGGCCACGATGCCGTGGACGATGTCCTCCTTGGTCTTGAAGTGGTAGTAGAGGGCGGCCTTGGTGACACCGAGCCGGTCGGCGATCTCCCGCAGCGAGGTGCGTTCGTAGCCGTGCTCGGAGAAGAGCTCCAGGGCGACCGCGACGATGCGGGCCCGGGTGTCGCTACGGGGGCTGTGCGTCGTGCCCATGGCCTGCCTCTGACTGCGTCGATGTCCGGTGCTGACGACCTGCGGCGGCCGCGGCGTTGCCGACGGGCGCCGCGTTCGGCGCCCCGTTCCGGACTCATTCTCCCTGCCCGGGCAGTTCACGGAAAAACTGGCTTGACGACCGGCTAGTACACAACCTACCGTGCCGTCGATCCGTAAACTAGCCGGGCGTCAAGTAAGTAGACGCCGAGGAGCCGGGCCGGTCGTCCGACGCGCCGGGCTCCCGTCAGCCACGCCCCGCCCCACCCAGTCCGGGAGACCGCACCCCCATGTCACAACCCAAGGCCGACACCCCGTCACCGGAACAGAAACCGGCCGAGGACGAACAGCCCCGTTCCCCCCGCGAGATCCGCCTGGTCATGATCGGCCTGGTGGTCACCATGCTGCTCGCCATGCTCGACGGCCTGATCGTCGGAACCGCGATGCCGACCATCGTCGGTGAGCTCGGCGGCGCCGAGCACCTCTCGTGGGTGGTCACCTCGTACACCCTGGCCACCGCCGCCTCCACCCCGATCTGGGGCAAGCTCGGCGACCTCTACGGCCGAAAGGGCACCTTCCTCATCTCGATCGTGATCTTCCTGGCGGGCTCGGCCCTCTCCGGCCTCTCCCAGGACATGACCGAGCTGATCGGATTCCGCGCGCTCCAGGGCCTCGGCGCCGGCGGTCTGATGGTCGGCGTGATGTCGATCATGGGCGCGCTCGTCCCGCCCCGTGACCGGGGCAAGTACCAGGGCATGTTCGCCGCGGTGATGGCCCTCGCCACCATCGGCGGTCCGCTGGTCGGCGGCTTCATCACGGACCACCTGAACTGGCGCTGGACCTTCTACATCAACCTGCCGCTCGGCGCGGTCGCCCTCGCCGTCGTCGTGGTGACGCTGAAGCTGCCGAAGGTCCGCAGCAAGGCCAGGATCGACTACCTCGGTGCGCTGCTGCTCACCACCGGCATCACCGCACTGACCCTGATCACCACCTGGGGCGGCCAGGAGTACACCTGGGGCTCGAAGGAGATCCTCGGCCTGGCCGCGCTGGCGGCGGCCACGCTGATCGGCTTCTGCTACGTCGAGCAGCGGGTCGAGGAGCCGATGCTGCCGCTCTCGCTGTTCAAGAACCTGAACTTCACGCTGGTCTCGGTGATCGGCTTCGTGGTCGGCTTCGTGATGTTCGGCGCGACGGTCTTCCTGCCGCTCTACCAGCAGACCGTCCAGGGAGCCTCGGCCACCAACTCCGGCCTGCTGCTGATGCCGATGATGTTCGGCATGCTGGTGGTCTCGCTGGTGGTCGGCCAGGCCGTCACCAAGACCGGCAAGTACCGGATCTACCCGATCATCGGCACGATCGTGATGACCGTCGGCATGGTGCTGCTCTCCACCCTCTCCACCGACACCTCGAACTTCGCCTCCGCCTGCTGGATGGTCGTGCTCGGGGCCGGTATGGGCTTCCTGATGCAGATCACCATGCTGGTCGCGCAGAACAGTGTCGAGCTCAAGGACATGGGTGTGGCCAGCTCCACCGCCACGCTGTTCCGCACCATCGGCGGCTCGTTCGGTGTGGCGCTGTTCGGCGCGCTGTTCAACAGCCGGGTCACCGAGACCATGACGGAGCGGCTCGGTTCGGCGGCCGGTGCCGGCGGCTCGCAGGGCGACCCGTCGCAGCTCAGCCCGGCCGCGCTCCGGGCCCTGCCCGAGCCGGTGCAGGACGCCTACCACCACGCGGTGGCCAACGGCATGCACACCGTCTTCCTTTGGGGGGCGGGTGTCGCGGTGATCGCGGTCGCCGCCGCGGTCTTCATGCGCGAGGTGCCGCTGCGCGGCGCCGACGGACCGCCGGCCGAGGACGCCGCGGCCGCCAAGGGGCCCGACGCCGCGGCCGTCGCGATCTGACGCCCGGCCGCCGGAGGCCCCCGTTCCACGGAGCGGGGGCCTCCGGCCTGTCCGGGCCAGGCCGGGCCTGCGCCACGGCGCTTCGGGGCTTCGGGGCTTCGGGTTTCAGGGGCCCAGGGGGCTCAGGGGCCACAGGTCGGCGGGGTTGCCGGCGTGAGCCGCCGGGCCGGGACCGCCCGTCGGGACCTCCGGTCGGCCCGGGCTACCGGGGAAGCCGGTAGACGCCCTGCTCGACCGGCTCGACCAGGCCGTCGGCGACCAGCCCGTCCAGGGCGCGGGCCCGCTGCACCGCGTCCGGCCAGACGGCGTCCAGCAGGGCCTGCGGCACCGTGTCGTGGGCGTCCCGCAGCACCGCGAGCAGCTTGCCGCGCACCTGCCGATCGGTCCCCTCGTACGTCTGGCCCCGCCGGGCCGGGCCCTCGTAGGGCGGGCAGCCAGCCCGTTGCCAGGCACAGACGGTGAACAGCGGGCAGTCGCCGCACTCCGGGCCGCGGGCCGTGCAGACCAGGGCGCCCAGCTCCATCACGCCGACCGCCCAGGTCGCGGCCGTCGCGGCGGCGTCGGGCAGCAGCGCCGTGGCGGTCCGCCGTTCGGCCGCCGTGGTGGCCTGCGCCGGGTACTCCACGCCGGTCACCGCCCGGGCGAACACCCGGCGGACGTTGGTGTCCAGCACCACGTGCCGCTGGCGGAAGGCGAACGAGGCCACCGCCGCCGCCGTGTACTCGCCGACCCCGGGCAGCGACAGGAGGGTCGCGTGGTCGTCCGGGACCTCACCGCCGTGCTCCGTGGTGATCGCCACCGCGGCCGCGTGCAGGCGCAGCGCGCGGCGCGGGTAGCCCAGCCGGCCCCAGAGCCGGACGGCCTCGCCCGGCGCCTCGGCGGCCAGGTCCGCCGGGGTCGGCCAGCGTTCCATCCAGGTCTCCCAGACGGGCAGCACGCGCTTCACCGGGGTCTGCTGGAGCATGAACTCGCTGACCATCACGGCCCAGGGCGAGGCGTCCGGGGTCCGCCAGGGGAGGTCCCGGGCGTTGGCCTCGTACCAGTCGAGGACGGTCGTGTGCAGCACGGGGAGCGGCAGGGCGAGCTTCGGCCCCCCGGCGGCGGACGCGGGCGCGGGGACGACGGGGACGGCGGGGGTGACGGTGTTGGCAGCCATGGCCCCTCGATCCTCCCACGCCCGCGACGGCAACCGAAGTGGATCAATGGATTCCGGATCGGGCCGCAAAACCCCCCATTCAGCCTCCCCCGAACGGCGCAAATGGCGGATCATGTGAAGGAAGGGGTGAGTGTGCGGTGTTGGTGCGTCAGGGGGCACACACTGTCTCGTAGAGTTTGGGCGTGCCCTCTCTGCGTCAACCCGTAGGACCGCTGCCGGCCTCGATCTACTGGCGTCGGCGCATCGTCGTGCTCATCGCCGTCGTCGCGGTCGCCGCCCTCGTCATCTGGCTGATGTCCGATCAGGGCGGCGGTGACGACGGCTCGAAGGACAAGACCGCGCAGGCCGCGCCGACCCAGTCCCAGAGCCCTGCCCAGGCGATCACGCCGGGCGCCTCGCCCAGCGGACCGGCGAACAACTCGCGCCCCGGCAGCGGAAGCGGAGGCACCGCCACGGGTGGTGCGACCGGCGGCGCGGTGGGCGGCGGAGGCGGCGGCGACGCCAGCCTCAGCACCGGCGGCACGACCGGCGGCGCGCCCAACCCCGCACCCGCCACCGGCGGTACGGCGACGGGCGGCGGCGCGGCCGGAGGAACCGGCGGCAGCGGCGGGACCGGCGGAGCCGCGGGCGGGACCGGCGGCGGCAACGGCGGCCCTCCCCCGGTGAACACCCCCGAGGTCATGGCGCTGCCGGTCTGCGCCTCCTCGCAGGTGACGCTCGGCCTGTCCAGCGCCCAGAACGCCTACCAGCCCAAGGACAAGCCGCGGCTGGCGCTCACCGTCACCAACTCCTCGGGCACCAACTGCCGGGTGGACCTCGGCCGGACCGCCTCGGCGATCACCGTCACCGCCAGCAACGGCGAGCGCATCTGGTCCTCCGGCGACTGCCCCGCCGACCGCAACAGCAACTGGGTGCAGCTCCCGGCCAACAACGGCCTGACCGAGACCTTCACCTGGGACCGCGGCCGCAGCAAGCCGCAGTGCGCCACCGCCGACCCGGCCCCCGCGCCGGCCGGCAACTACCTGGTCGTCGCCGACCTCACCGGCCTCTCCGGCGGCCAGGCCTCGGCCCGTTCCTCGATCCGCCTGGAGAACTGACCGGCGGTCACCCGCCCTGCGGACGACACGCAGGAGCCCCCGGCCGCGGACGGTCGGGGGCTCCTGCGTGTCCGGACCGGACCGGTCAGACGTAGCGCTCCAGGATGGACGATTCGGCGAGCCGGGAGAGGCCCTCGCGGACCGAGCGGGCCCTGGTCTCGCCGACGCCCTCGACCGTCTGCAGATCGTCGATGCTGGCGGCCAGCAGCTTCTGCAGCCCGCCGAAGTGCTCCACCAGCCGCTCTATCACCGTGTTGGGCAGGCGCGGGATCTTGGCCAGCAGCCGGTAGCCGCGCGGCGAGACCGCCGAGTCCAGCGACTCCGGCGTGCCCGAGTAGCCGAGCGCCTTGGCGACCGTCTGCAGGTCCAGCAGCTCGGCGTGGGTCAGCGCCTCCAGGTCGGCCAGCACGTCGGTGACCGTCCGGCCCTTCTTGGCCGCACGCTCCGGGAAGTAGTCCCGGGCGACCAGCTCGCGCTCCGGCTCCACGCCCGCGATCAGCTCGTCCAGCTGGAGCGAGAGCAGGCGGCCGTCGATGCCGAGCTCCAGCACGTAGCCCGCGATCTCGGTGGCGATCAGCCGGACCATCTCCAGCCGCTGGGCCACGGCGGTGACGTCCCGGACCGTCACCAGGTCCTCGATCTCCAGCGCGGAGAGCGTGCCGGCCACCTCGTCCAGGCGCAGCTTGTAGCGTTCCAGGGTGGCCAGCGCCTGGTTGGCGCGGGAGAGGACGGTGGTCGAGTCCTCCAGGACCCGCCGGGTGCCGTTGACGTACATGGCGATCAGCCGCATCGAGTGCGAGACGGCGACCACCGGGAAACCGGTCTGCCGGTTGACCCGCTCCGCGGTGCGGTGCCTGGTCCCGGTCTCGTCGGTCGGGATGGTGGAGTCCGGCATCAGGTGGACACCGGCCCGGACGATCTTGGTGATGTCCTTGTCGAGCACCACGGCACCGTCGAGCTTGCACAGCTCGCGCAGGCGCGTCGCGGTGAACTCGACGTCCAGCACGAAGCCGCCCGTACAGATCGGCTCGACGGTCTTGTCGAAACCGAGCACGATCAGACCGCCGGTGTTGGCCCGCAGCACCCGCTCCAGGCCGTCGCGCAGCGCCGTTCCGGGAGCGATGGCGGTGAGGGAGGCCCGTAGCAGGGCCTCCTCGCGGGAGGACTTGTCCGCCCGGTCGCTGGCTGCCACGTGACTCCTCCGGTCGCCCCGTACCGCGCGCCTCGCGCGGTGCGCCGGCCCTGCGGTCTGTTGCTCTGTCGCTTAGTACTGCCTTATCACCAATGAGACAAGGGGAAGTCTAACTGCGTGCGGCAACGACAGGGCTTGGGTCAGTGCAGTTCGTCGGAGTCGAGCGGTTCCCACCCCTCCATGACCTCCTCCGGATAGGCCGCCACCCGGGCCGCGCGCGGGGCCGGCGGGGCCGACGGAGCCTCACCCTTCGGCTTGGCGGCGGCCCGGCGGCGGCCCGGGATCGCCTGCAGCGCCTCGCCGATGTCCGCCACCTCGACCACCTTCATGCCCGGCGGGACCTTGCCCGGGTCCGACGGGACCAGCGCGTGGGTGAAGCCCAGCCGGTGCGCCTCGGCCAGCCTCCGCTGCACGCCCGTCACCCGCCGGACCTCACCGGCCAGGCCGACCTCGCCGATCGCCACCAGGTTGCTGGGGAGCGGGGTGTCGGAGGAGGAGCTGGCCACGGCGAGCGCGATCGCGAGGTCCGCCGAGGGCTCCGAGAGCTTCACCCCGCCGACGGTGGCGGTGTAGATGTCCTGCTTGCCGAGCTTCACCCCGCCGTGACGCTCCACCACGGCCAGGATCATCGCGATCCGGGGCGACTCCAGACCGGAGGTCGTCCGGCGGGGCGAGGGGATCTGCGAATCCACCATCAGCGCCTGCACCTCGGCGACCAGCGGGCGCTTGCCCTCCAGCGTGACGGTCAGGCAGGTGCCCGGGACGGGCTTGTCGCGCCTGGTCAGGAAGAGACCGGACGGATCGGCCAGACCCTCGATGCCCTCGTCGTGCAGCTCGAAGCAGCCGACCTCGTCGGTCGCGCCGTACCGGTTCTTGATCCCGCGGATGATCCGGAGCCGGGCGTGCCGGTCCCCCTCGAAGCTCAGCACCACGTCCACCAGGTGCTCCAGCAGGCGGGGGCCGGCGATCTGGCCGTCCTTGGTGACGTGGCCGACCAGCAGGGTGGCCATCCCGCGGTCCTTGGAGGCCCGGATCAGTGCGCCCGCCACCTCACGGACCTGGGCCGGCCCGCCGGGTGCCCCGTCCAGCTCGGCCGAGGCGATGGTCTGCACCGAGTCCAGGACCAGCAGGCCCGGGTTGACCGCCTCGATGTGCCCGAGGACGGCCCCGAGGTCGGACTCCGCGGCCAGGTAGAGGTGCTCGGAGAGTGCGTTGATCCGGTCGGCGCGGAGCCTGACCTGGCCGGCCGACTCCTCGCCGGTGACGTAGAGCGTGCGGTGCTGCGCGGAGGCCGCCTTGGCGGCGACGTCCAGCAGCAGGGTGGACTTGCCGACACCGGGCTCGCCGGCCAGCAGCACCACGGCGCCGGGGACCAGGCCGCCCCCGAGCACCCGGTCCAGCTCGGACACGCCGGTGGAGCGGGCCGTCGCCACCTGGCCGTCCACCTGGGCGATGGGACGGGCGGGCGAGCTGACCGGCCCCGCGGCCGTCGTCCGGACCGGCACCGCGCCGTACTCCTCGACCGTGCCCCAGGCGTTGCACTCCGGGCAGCGGCCCACCCACTTGGGCAGCTGGTTGCCGCACTCGGTGCAGCGGTACGCCGGGCGCGGCTTGGCGGTGGTCTTGGTACGGGCAGCCATGCGGTCACCGTAGCGCCTGGGTCCGACAACGCGGGGCGGCAGCGGCGGCGATGACGACCGGGGCGACGAGGCCCGGGTGGGGCTCGGGTGGGGCTCGGGTGGGGCTCGGGTGGGGCTCGGGTGGGGCTCGGACGGGGTCCGGGCGGGGCAGCCGGTCCACGAACGGGCGATGTTGTTACCCGAAAGAAGTACAACCGGGCGAAACAGCGCGGGCCGACCGGGTGGCGTCTCTACCGTCGGACGGGTGACAACGAGTACGGAACGACCGCGCGACCCCGTCCTCGCGGCGTACGACCGCCAGGTGGACGGACTCTTCACCTACTGCCTCTCGGTGCTGTGCGAGCACCGGGCGGCCGGCGCCGCCCTGCGCGAGGTGCGCGAGCTGGCGGTGCGGCACGGCGCGCGGCTCGCCGAGCCCGGCCTGGTGCGGGCCTGGCTGTACTCGCTGGCGCGGTACTGCTGCCTGCGGCGGCTGGCGGACGGGCCGGGCGTGCCCGGGCCCTACGACGCCCCGGCGGTCGAGGGGTCTGCGGGCGGGACTTCGGCGGGCGGGGCTGCGGCGGGCGGAGGGTCCGGCGTCGGGGGTTCGGCCACCGCGGACGAGGCGGCCGGGCGGCGCCGGCGCGAGTTGGCCTCGCTGGCCTGGCCCGAGGCCGCCGGCACCGACCCCGAGCAGCGCGAGGCCCTGGAGCTGTCGGTGCGCCACCGGCTGAGCCCCATCGAGGTGGCGGCCGTGCTGGGTCTGCCGTTCGACACCGTCCGGACGCTGCTGGACTCCGCCCGGGCCGAGGTCGACCGGACCAGGGCGGCCCTGCTGGTGCTCGGCGTCGGCAGCTGCCCCGAACTCGACCGGCTCGGCGGGGCGGGGGCGGAGAGCTGGCGGGACTGGGTGCTCGGCCCGGCGCTCCGCCGGGAGCTGGTGCAGCACGTGGTGGCCTGTCCGACCTGCCGGGGGACGGCGGAGCGGGTCGCGGGCGAGGTGCCGGAGGGGGCCGCCGGACTGTCCGGGCTCCCGGTGCTGGCCGCGCCCGTGGCGACGGGCGCCCCGGCGGGGTCCGTGGTCTTCCTGCCGCAGCCGGCCCGGCGCCCGGCCGGCCGCCGGGCGGGGGGTCCGGTGCCGGTGACCGAACCGGGCCTCCGGTTCGACCAGAACGGGTTCCCGCGCCACCGCGCACCGGACACCGGCCGGGGGCCGACGGTGCGCCGCCGGGTGGTGACCACGGGGGTACTGGCCGCCGTGCTGGCGGCGCCGGTGGTCGCGCTCTGGGCCGGGCACCGCGGCGGCGACGGGCCCGGGGCCGCGGCGTCGGTCTCGTCGGTCCGGGTCGAGGAGGACGCACGGTCGGGCAGCCGCCGGCCGGGCGGTCCGTCGGCGGGGCCCGGGCAGCCGGGCGGACCGGCGGGCGTGCCGGAGGCGGCCGGGGCGGCGGGCGCCGCGGTGGCCGGGATGGAGCTGGCGGGTGCCGGGCCGCTGAGTGCAGAAACGTTGCTCCCGGGGATCCAGGGCCCGCTGGTTCCGGTACCGGGCCACGGGGCGACCCCGCTCGGCAGCCCGACGCTGGTCGCCGCGCCGGCCCCCGCCGTCGGGCCGGCCACGATCGCCGGGCCCACCCCGGACGCCGGGTCCGCCGCGCAGGCCCCGTCCCCGACCGGCGGCCTGCTCACGGTCGACGCGGGCGAGTACGGCAACCGCACGGTGCTCACCCTCACCAACTCCGGCACCACCGAGATCCGCTGGCACGCCGACGTCGACGTCGCCTGGCTCCGGCTCAGCCGCGACTCCGGCACGCTCGCGCCGGGGCAGCGGATCACCGTGATCGTCTCCGTCGACGACGGCCTCGCCCCGAGCACCCGCTGGACCGCCCGGATCGCGCTACCGCCCTCGCAGGCCGTCGTCACCCTGGAGGGCGGGCCGCAGCACCGCGGCGGTGCCACCCCGGTGCCGGCCGGGCCGGGCGGCACCGACCCGGCGACCGGCCCGGGCACGGACCCGGCCCCCACCCGCGGGCCTTCGCCGTCCGGCACGCCCTCCGGTGCACCCTCCGGCACGCCCTCGAACGGGCCGGGCAGCCCGGCACCCTCGGCGACCGGCCCCGCCACGGGCACACCGTCGGCCACCCCGACCGGGCCGGCCGGGGCGACACCGACGGGCGAGACCTCGCCGAGTGCTCCGCCGACCGCTTCCCCGTCCGCCTCGTCCGCACCGGGTGCACCGTCCGAGCCGGCGACCTCGGCGACCTCGGCGGGCACGGCGTCCGGAAGCCCCTCGCCGCACTGAACCTGAGGGGGACGGGAGCGGGCCGGGACCGGCGACGGGGGCCGGTAGGGCGGGGCGGAGCAGCGGCGGTGGCCCGTCAGGAGGTGAGGCCCGTGAGGGCGTCACCGACGTACGTGGCACCGAGGACGACCAGCAGCACCGTCATGATCGCCGCGTTGTGCGCGGCCATCCACGCCTTCCACTCCCCCAGGATCCTGGCCGCCCGGTCCCCGCCGAACAGGTACACCCCCAGTGGCACCAGCGTGCAGAGCGAGCCGATCAGCACCATCAGCGCGGCGGCGCAGGCCTTGCCGGCGCCCGAGGCGGTGGCGGTCGCGATCGAGACCGCGCCACCGACGGCCAGCACCAGGTTCTTCGGGTTGAGCGCCACCAGCGCCGCGGCGAGCCCGGCCGCCTTCACAGGGGTGAACCGGTCCACCGCCTCCATCCAGGCCGGTGGCCCGTGCACGTGGCCCTCGCGCGGCCGGGCCCGCCACTGCCTGAACCCCAGCAGGAGGAACAGCGTCCCGAGGGCCAGCTTGAGCCACCAGGCCCAGGACGGCCGGTCCGAGCCGGCGGACAGCCCCGACCCCGCCGACACGACCACGGTGACCACCGCCGCCAGCGCCACCACCCAGCCGGCCGCGAACGCCGTCCCGTTGCTCCGGCCCCTGGGGGTGGCCAGCATCAGGATCACCGCGATCAGCGGCATCGGACTGATCGCGATGCCCACGGCGGAGGCCAGCATCCCGCCGACGGCGTCACCCATCCCCGACTCCCCTCGCGCCCGGAACCGCTACCGGCGGCGGATCGGCGGCAGCCGGTAGGTGCCGTCCAGTGCCGCCGGCTGCGGCTGGTAGATGCGGATCGTCGGCCGGAAGCCGCCCTCGGGCGTGGGCAGCCAGTTCGCCGCCTCGGCCGGGTCCGCGGGCCGGTCGTGCCGGAGGTGGAGCGTCAGCGAGCCGTCCGGGCCGTGCACCAGGCCGGGGGTGCGGTCGCCGATCGAGTAGCGGTCGGCCGGGTTGTCGACCAGGTAGTACTCGGGGACCCCGTACATGGTGACGGACCAGAAGGCGTCGGCGGGCGGCGGCCGGTCGAACCGCAGCGTGTAGTGGTGGGCGCCGGTGAGCGGGCGGCCGTCGGCGTCGTCGTACGTCATCGCGTACAGCGCCTCGTAGGCGTGGTTGCCCCAGAGGCCGGCACGGGCGGCGGCGGCCCGGCTGAGGTAGGCGGCGCGGCGGTCGGGGATGCGCCACTCGGGGTCGTCGAGGGTGCCCGGGCCGAGGAAGTCGACGTTGTAGTCGAACAGGTGCAGCGCCGCCCGCCACTCGCCGGCCGGGTGGTCCTCGGGCGGGCGGGTCGCGTCCTCGACCCGCTCCCGGCCGGCGGCCAGCCCCTTCGCCAGGGCGAGCGTCCAGTCGGGGGCCGCGGCCCGGTACGGCGAGGTGCCCGTGTCGAGCAGGCCGAGCGGCGCGAACCGCTGTTCGTACGTCCGGTCGGTCTCCGCGGGCGGGAAGGCCGCCATCCAGACCCGGAGCCGCTCGAAGAAGGCGAGCCGCTCGGGCACCTCCGGGTCGGGTGCGGGCAGCCCGGCGGAGAGGCCGCCCGGCTCCAGCGGTTCGAGGGTCAGCCCGTCCTGGAGGGCCCGGACCCGGGGGAGGTCGTCCGGGCCGGTGCAGGCGAACCTGCCGACGATCGTGGCCACGGTGGTCGGCGAGACGATCACCCGGTCCGGATCGGTCGGGGTGCCGTGCCAGTCGGGCGGGACGACCAGCCAGGTCTGGGCCCCGGTGCCGGTGGCGCGGCGGCCCAGGTAGGCGAAGTTGTCGGTCCACGCGTCGACGAACTGCAGGACGTGGTACGCCCCGGCGGTGTCCGGCAGCCGCAGGATCTGCGGGCCCTCGGAGAGGTCGAGCTGGGCGACCGAGTAGACGGTGTCGTTGTTGACCGAGACGAATTCGTCGTCCGGGCCGGCCAGCCGGGTGGCGTGACCGAAGTGGTTGTACGGGGTCGCCGGGAGGACGCCCGTGCCGCCCTGGACGAACCGCTCGACCATCGTGAGGCCGGCGACCATCGGGTAGCCGTAGACGTAGGCGTCGGCGGCCAGGGCCTCCAGCTCGGGCTCGGTCATGGCGGCGTCTCCTCGGGGCCTGGGCCCGGCGAACCGATTCGGGCATTTCGGTACAGGTGGGATGCTATGCGGCCCCCGGACGATCAGCATCCCGGCTGCTTCCGGCGCGGGCGGGCTCCGCCCAGCGCGAACGACGGCATACCGAGGACCCTCCCCGGGACAGGCTTGCCGGTATGAAGATCCTCCTGCTCGGCGGCTCGTCCTTCCTGGGGCGGGCGTTCGCCTCCGAAGCCCTCGCACGCGGCCACGCGGTCACCACGTTCAACCGGGGCCGCTCCGGCGGCGACCTGCCCGGCGTCGAGGTCGTCCGCGGCGACCGCGACTCGGCCGACGACCTGGCGCGGCTGGTCGAGGACCGGCGCTGGGACACCGTGGTCGACACCTCGGCCCAGCAGCCCGCCCAGGCCGCGCTCTCCGCGCGGCTGCTGCGCGGACGCGCCGGCCACTACGTCCTGGTCTCCTCCGTCCACGCCTTCGCGGACTGGCCGGCCCAAGTGATCGACGAGTCCTCGGCCCTCCACCCCTGCCCGGCCGACACCCCGCCCGGCCAGGAGTTCAGCACCGCGCTCAAGGCCGGCTGCGAGCGCGCGGTGCTGGAACAGTTCGGGGCCGAGCACACCACGATCCTCAACAGCGGACTGCTGATCGGCCCGCACGAGCGCGGCGGCCGGCTCCCGTGGTGGCTGGAGCGGATGGCCCGGGGCGGCCGGGTGCTGGCACCGGGGGACCCGGAGCGGACGGTGCAGTTGATCGACGTCCGGGACTTCGCGGTGTTCGGGCTCGACCTGGTGACGGCGGGCACGGCGGGCCGCTACGTCACCACGGCGCCGCCCGGCCGGCTGACCTACCGGGAATTCCTGACGGGCTGCATCGCGGCGGTGGGGGCGGGCGGCGACGGCGACGGGCCCGGTATCGGGGCCGGGGCCGAGTTGGTCTGGGTCGAGGACGCGCCGCTGCTGGCCGAGGGGCCGGACAGCGTCCAGCCGTGGAGCGAACTCCCCCTCTGGGCGCCCGGTCTGCCCACCATGGCCGGCATCTGGCTCGCCGACACCACCCGGGCGGAGGCCGCCGGGCTGCGCTGCCGCCCGTTCGCCGAGACCGCGCGGGACACCTGGACCTGGCTGCAGGAGCGCGGGCCGGCCGGCGACACCGAAGCCGACGGACGCAAGCGCGGCCGGATCGTGCACGGCATCGAGCCCGCGAAGGAGCAGCGGCTGCTGGCCGCGCGGCCCTGAGCGGGACCGCCGAGCAGAGCCACCGCCGCACAGGACCGCTGGGCAGGGCCTGCCGAGCGGAGCTGCGGCCCCGGACGGAACGGCGACGCACGGCCCCGGAACGGGCCCGCAGCGGAGCGGCAGCCGACCGGCGGGCGCGGCCGTGGGGGGTGGGGCGGCCTTCCCACCCCCCACGGCCGGGCGGCGGACGCCTCAGTGACTGCGGCGGGTGACCAGCTCGGCGAGGGCGAGCAGTTCGTCGGCGGCCGACGGCTCGGGCACCGCGACGGCCAGCTGCGCCAGCGCCGCGGCCATCCGCTCGCAGGACTCGCCCTGGGCCCAGGCCCGCCCTCCGGCGCCCTCGACGGCAGCCGCGCAGCTCGCCAGTTCCTCGGCGGTCAGCGTCCGCTCCAGCCCGTACAGCTCGGCCAGTCGGGCACCGTCGGGTGTCCCGGAGCTCAGCGCCGCCACCACCGGCAGCGACTTCTTCCGGGCGACGAGGTCCGCGCCGACCGGCTTCCCGGTGACCGACGGGTCGCCCCAGATGCCGATCAGGTCGTCGATCAGCTGGAACGCCAGGCCGATCTCCCGGCCGAAGCCGTCCATCGCCCGGGCGGCCGTCTCCGAGCCGCCCGCGTACCGGGCCCCCATCGCGCAGGCCGCGCCGAGCAGCGCACCGGTCTTGGCCTCGGCCATCGCCAGGCACTCGGCCAGCGAAACGTCACTGCGCTGCTCGAAGGCGCAGTCGATCTGCTGCCCCTCGCAGAGCTCCACCACGCAGTCGGCCAGCCGGCGGACGGCGTCGGTCGCGGCCGGGTGGCCGTCCTCGGCGAGCAGGCGCAGCGCCAGCGCGTGCATGGCGTCGCCGGCGAGGATCGCCTCGGTGGTGCCGAACACCCGCCACGCGGTGGGGCGGTGCCGCCTGGTCTCGTCCCGGTCGATGATGTCGTCGTGCAGCAGCGTGAAGTTGTGCACCAGCTCGACGGCCGCCGCGGCGGCGGTGGCCGAGGCCGGGCTGCCGCCGAGGGCCTGGGCGGCGGCCAGCACCAGGGCCGGCCGGATGGCCTTCCCGGAGGGTGCGGCGGCCGGCGAACCGTCCGCCTCCCACCAGCCGAAGTGGTAGCCCGCGACCCGGCGCATGGTGCCGGGCAGCGAGTCGACGGCGGCGCGCAGGACCGGATCGACCAGGCCGCGGGCGCGGGCGAGGACGTCCTCGGCCTCGTGCCCCTCCCGGTGGTCGCGCTCCAGCGTGAACATTCCCATGGGTCCTCCCCCTTGGCGGTGCGACGTGCCGGTGCAGCGGACGGCGTCGCCCGGCCGGACACGGGTGCCCCGGCCGGGCGACGCGGTTCGCCGGCCCCGGTCAGCCCTGGTGGTGCGAGAGGTCGACGTTCTCCAGGACGCCGACGGCGTCCGGCACCAGAATGGCGGCGGAGTAGTAGGCGCTCACGAGATAGGAAATGATGGCCTTCTCACTGATTCCCATGAATCGGACCGAGAGGGCCGGCTCGTATTCATCGGGAATTCCGGTCTGGTGCAGACCCACGACGCCCTGGTTGTCCTCGCCGGTGCGCATGGCGAGGATCGAGCTGGTGTTCCCGCCGACGATCGGGATCTTGTCGCACGGGAAGACCGGCACGCCGCGCCAGCCGAACACCTGCCGGCCCTGGACCTCGACGGTGTCCGGGTAGAGGCCGCGCCGGTTGCACTCGCGGCCGAAGGCGGCGATGGCCCGCGGGTGGGCCAGGAACAGCTTGGTGCCGCGGCGGCGGCTCAGCAGCTCGTCCATGTCGTCCGGGGTGGGCGGGCCGGAGTGGGTCTGGATCCGCTGCTCGTGGTCGGCGTTGTTGAGCAGGCCGAACTCCGGGTTGTTGACCAGCTCGTGCTCCTGGCGCTCGCGCAGCGCCTCAATGGTCAGCCGGAGCTGGTGCTCGGTCTGGTTCATCGGCTGGTTGTAGAGGTCGGCGACCCGGGTGTGCACCTTGAGCACGGTCTGCGCGACGCTGAGCTCGTACTCGCGCGGCCTGAGCTCGTAGTCCACGAAGGCGCCGGGCAGCTCGTACTCGCCGTGGTGGCCGGCGGAGAGGCCGATGGCCGCCTCGCCGTGCTTGTTCTGCGGCGCCTGGAACCCGGCGAGGTACTCCATGACCTGCAGCTGGAGCGCCTCGGAGCGGTCCGCGAGCTCCTGGAAGGCGGGCCAGGAGAGCGCGAGGACGGTGCCGGCCGTCGCCGCCCGCACCGTGTACGTCCAGGTGCCGTCCTCCTGCTTGAGCACCTCGTCGCCCAGGTGGTCGCCGTCGGCCACGGTGCCGACCACCGCCTCCTCGCCGTATTTGCCCGTTCCGATCCGGTTGAGCTTGCCGTACGCGATGATGAAGACCTCGTCGATCGGCGCGCCCGCCGCGACCAGGACCTCACCGGCGGAGAACTCGCGTTGGACGAAGCGCCCGGCCAGTTCCTCCAGCACGGCGTCGTCCTCGAAACCACGCAGCACGGGCAGCTCGCGCAGCGTCGGCGGGACGACCCGCACCGCGGGGCCGGTCCGGTCGAGGCCGACCCGGCCGCGCCCGACGGTGTGGCGCAGCCGCCGGTTCACCCGGTAGGTGCCGCCCGAGACCTCGACCCACGGCAGCGTCCTGAGCAGCCAGCGCGGGCTGATCCCCTGCATCTGCGGCGCGGACTTGGTGGTGGTCGCGAGGTTCCGCGCCGCCACCGTGGCCAGGCTCTGCTGCTCCCGGGTCTGCGGTGCGCCGCCCGGTGCGGGAATACCGGTGTTGGTTTCGGTCGACATGTGGGAGCCCTTCGCATACCCGTGCCCGATGAGGTGACATCTTGCACCCCTCATGGTGGGGCCGTTCGGAGGGCATCCGCAATCACTCTTTCGAGTGGTCGGGATAACCGAAAAAATAGTACGAATAGAATGTCTGATCGATATTAATTCGAGCAAGTGATCCAACGACTTTCGGAACACGACCCTCCGGTTCGCCTCCCGGGCCGCGCACGCCGGACCCACCCCGCGTTCACGCCGACGCAAGGGGCCGCTAAGGTGCCACTTCAAGGGTCACGGGGCCAGTTGACGAGCGCGGCCGCACCGGATGCCCTCCCCTCGTTCACCCCTGCCCTGGGAGGCCTGATGAGCGCCCCCGTCACTGTCTGGCTCAACCGCACGTACGCCGAGAACGTGTTCTTCATCGAACAGTTGCGCGCCGCACCGCGTCCGGTCCGGATCCACGCCACCCACCTCGACCCCGACTCCCCGGTCCTCGCCGCGGCCGACCACGCCGGTCTGGAACCCGCCGACCTCACCCCGGACGCCTACGTCGCCTTCGCGCTCGACTACTGCGCCCGCCACTCCGTCGACGTCTTCCTGCCCCGCCTGCACCAGCTGGCGATATCCCTGCACCGCCACGAGTTCGAGGCGGTCGGCACCTCCCTCGCCTGCCCGCCCGCCGCGGCCATCGCGGCCTTCGCGAGCAAGGCGGACGGCTACGCGGCGATCGCCGACGCCGGGCTCCCCACCCCGCCCTGGTGGCTGGTCCGCACCGCCGAGGACCTGGTCACCGCCGTCGACCGGATCGAGTCGGCCGGCCTCACCGCCTGCCTGAAGCCCGCCTCCGGCGCCGGCGGCGAGGGCTTCCGGATGCTCACCCGGGAACCGTTCGGCCTGCACCGGCTGGCCGGCTGGGACAGCCGGGTCCAGGTCGACCAGGTGGCCGCCGCGCTGACCGACGCCGCGCGGGAGAACCCCGGCGAGCCGGCCGACCTGCTGGTCATGCCCTACCTGGACGGCCCCGAGATATCGGTGGACTGCCTCGCCGACCTCGACGGCACCCTGCTGGCCGCCGTGGGCCGCAGCAAGCACCGGCGCCGCCGCACCTTCACCACCGCGCCCCGGTACCTCGAACCCGCCCGCCGCCTGGTCGAGGCGACCGGGATGGCGTTCCTCTCCAACGTGCAGTTCCGCCACCTGCACGGCGAACCGGTGGTCATCGACGTCAACACCCGCCCCTCCGGCGGCCTGCACCAGCTGGGCCTCTGCGGCCTCAACCTGCCCTGGAACGCGGTGCAGCTGGCGCTCGGCGAACGCCCGGACACCGAGTGGACCGTGGATCCGGCGAGCGTCGAGTACACGCTGGTCTCCGGCGTCCAGCCGGTGCTGCCGCGCCAGTCGCCGTTCGCCCCGCCGCCCGCGCTGCCGTCCGTCGCCCCGGCCGGGCACCCCGAGGTCCAGCTGGTGCACTGACCGCTCCGGAGCGGGCCGCTCACCCCTTCAGAGCGGCCCGTTCCAGTCCAGCGTCGGCTCCAGCACGCCCTCCAGGGTGAGCAGCCAGCGCTTCACGTCGATCCCGACCCGGCCACCGCCGAAGCCGCCGATCCCGTCCGCCGCCACCACCCGGTGGCAGGGCACCAGCATCGCGACGGGGTTGGCCGCCATCATCTGCCCGACCGTCCGGGCCGCCAGCCCGGGCTCCTCGACACCGCCGAACACCCCGCTCCGGGAGGCCAGTTCGCCGTACGTGATGGTCCGCCCGTACGGCACCTCGCGGAACAGCGTCTGCAGCACGGCCCGGTGCGGCCCGGTGCTCAGGCTCCAGTCGATCGGCAGGTCCAGCTCACGGCGCCGGCCCGCCAGGTACTCGCCGACCCGGTCGGTGACCGCGGCGATCTTCGTGTCGTCGGCGCAGCGCGGCAGCTCGCCGGGGTTCCCGAGGTAGCCGATCGCCGCCACCCCCTGCGGCGTCACCGCCACGTGCAGCGGGCCGCTCGGCAGCGGCGTCTCCACCGTCAGCCACGACATCGGCCCCGCCCCGTACCGCTCCACCACGTCCGAACCCCCGCCCAGCCCCGCCGGACCGGCCGCCGGCCACCCCGTCGCCCGGGGGACGCGCGCGGACCACCCGCCCCGCGCGCCATCGTACGGCGGGCCGGGTACGCGGTCCGGTGCGTCCGCCGTTACAGCCGGCCCTTCAGCTCCGCGGCGAGCGCCCGCGACCAGTGGGACAGTTCCGCCCGGTCGGGAGTCCGGCCCTCGCAGAGGGCGCCGAGCTGCGCGTCGTTGATCCGGTTCGGCCCCGGGATCTCCAGCAGGTACGCGAGTTCCTCCAGCACGGTGGCGAGCCGCTTGGCGTCGGTGTGGTCCAGGGCGACGGCCGCCTCGTGGTGGCCGATGGTGAGTGAACCGGGCATGACCTACCTCCTCCGTCCGCCCCCGCACTCCCTCCACCGTACGACCGCCCGGCCCGGCGTGCCCCCCGTACCGCGCGCCGCTACCGCGCTCCCGCGCCGCGCCGCCGTACCGCGCCGCCGTGCCGTGGCCGGTCCTCGGCGGGCCCGGTCAGTCGGGCCCCCCGCCGGGCCCCGGGCGCACGCCCGCCGCAGCCGGCGCCGCCTCCCCCGGCGGCTGCGCCGGCCCGTCCCAGCCCCGGCCGCGCACCTCGCGCACCGCCAGCACGGCCGCCCCGGCCAGCAGCTGCCACCCCGCGCCGAACAGCAGGACGCGGGACACCCCGACCCGGTCGGCCACCGGCCCGGCCGCCGCGAGGCCGAGCGGCCCGAGCACGAACGCGCCCAGTCCGCCGAACGCGGTCACCCTGGCCAGCACCCCGGCCGGCACCCAGCGCTGCCGCGTCGAGTCGAACAGCGCGCCGCAGACCGCCGATCCCGCCCCGGCCACCGACGCGGCCAGGAGCGTCCAGCCCAGCGCCGCCCCGGCCGCGAGCGCCGCGGAGGGCAGCGCCCAACCGAGGCTCGCCACCGTCGCCACCGCGAGCGGCCGGGCCGGCCTGCGTCCCAGCATCAGCAGGCCGCCCAGCACCGCACCGACCCCGTACACGCCCATCACCAGGCCCCAGGCCCGCGCCCCGCCCAGCTCGCGCTGCGCGGTCAGCGGTCCCAGCACCAGGAACGGCGCCCAGACCAGCAGGTTGAAGAGCGCCATCTGCACGGTGGTGACCCAGAGCCAGCGCCGCGAGCGGAACTCCGCCCAGCCGGCGCGGAGTTCGGCCGACATCGAGTCCGCGCCACCCGCGCCCGGCCCGGCCTTCCCGGCCTCCCCGGTCGGCCCGCCCGGCCCGACCGGCCCGACCGCCGAGGTCCGGGCCAGCGCCAGCGCAGCGATCCCGTACGTCACCGCGTCGATCAGCAGCACCGCACCCGGACCGTACCCCGCCGTGATCACCCCGGCGAGCGCCGGTCCGGCCACCATCGACACCGAACGGGCCAGCCCCAGCAGGGCGTTGGCGTCCGGCAGACGCTCCTTCCGGCGCACCAGCGCCGGCACCGACGCGCCCAGCGCCGGTATGAACAGCCCCTCGCCGAGCCCCCAGGCGGCGACCAGCGCCGCCATCGCCCAGACCGGCGCGTGCCCGGTCGCCAGCGCCGCCGCGAACCCGCCCTGCACCGCGCAGCGCAGCACGTCCGACCCCAGCATCACCCGGCGACTGCCCAGCCGGTCGGCGACCACCCCGCCGACCAGCATCACCAGCACGATCGGCAGGATCCGGGCAGCCATCACCCAACCCAGCTCGGTCCCGCCGCCCCCGCCGTCGAGCACCGCGAACGCCACGGCCACCGGCGCCATCGAGGAGCCGACCAGCGAGGTCGCGTAACCGACGAAGAACCACCCGAAATCACGTTCCCCCAGCACGGCCAGACGGCCGTCCGGCCGTCGGCGGCGGGCCCGCCCCCACTCCGCTTCCCCTGTCACGGGCGCCAAGTCTGCCCGCGCACGAAGGCCGCCGACAAGGACTTCCGGTGAAAAACCTGAGCCTATTCGACTCATTTTCTCGAAACCGCGCCACCACCGCAGTAAACTCCCGGAAAACCCTCTCCCACCTGCTATTTACTGCGATGGCAAGCACTACTCCGGCGCCCTCGGACATCGCCGTTTACTGCGGAAAGAAGACGCCGATGCCACCCCAGCCGCCGGTCGAGTACGCCGTCGCCGTCGAGCGCTACCTGGCCGCCTCTGGGCTCGGCGCCGCCTCCCGCCGCGTCTACCGGATCGCCCTGCACACCTGGACCTGGGCCCTGGCCGACCGCCCCGCCCCCACCGGCCCCGAGCGGCGCCGCGCCCGTCCGCCCGTCCTGCCGCTCGCCCGGCTCGACCACCCGGACACCCCCGCCCGCCTCCTGGCCGCCGCCGACCGGCGCGCCGGCGAGGCCGACCCGCGCACCCTCAACCGCGAGCTCGCCATCCTGCGGGCCGCCACCTCCTGGTGGCGCGCCCAGGACTGGATCGACACCGACCCGGCCGCCGGCCTGCGCCCGCACACCGCCCACGCCGCAGCCCCGGCCCCGCTCACCCCCGAACAGCTCCACACCCTCTTCGCCCTCGGCGCGCCGCTCCGCGAGCAGACCCTCTGGCGCCTGCTGCACGAGAGCGGAGCCACCGTCGAAGCCGTCCTCGCCCTCGACGTCGACGACCTCGACCTCCCCGGCCGCCGCACCCGCCCCCCGGGTCCGCCCCTGCGCTGGCAGACCGGCACCGCCCGACTGCTCCCGCTCCTCCTCACCGGCCGCACCGCCGGCCCGCTGTTCCTCACCGACCGGCGGGCCCCCGCGGCCACCCCCGCCGCCGACCGCTGCCCCCACACCGGCCGCGGTCGCCTCTCCTACCGCCGCGCCGCCGAACTCTTCACCGCCCGCACCACCGCCCTGTCCCCCGGCGGCTGGACCCTCCGGCGGCTGCGCCCGGCCGCCCGAACGCCCGCCCGCCGGACGCCCGCCCCCTGAGGCCGGCGGACGTGCACCCCTCGACCGGGCGGAGCGCCCACGGTTGCGCGGCCGAAGGCGCACCGGGCCGCGCGGCGGGCAGCAGAACGGCCGGCCGCGGCACTCACGTGCGGCGACCGGCCGTCCCGGGGGTCACGCCTGGGCGAACCCCCGGCGCACCTCCGCGTCGGTGACGACGCCGTTGTGGTGGTCGAGGTCGAGCCGCGCGAGGCCCGCCAGGTGGGCGACCTGCCGGTCGCCGAGCAGCCCGGCCGCCAGCTCGCTGCGCTCGAACGGCCCGACCGCCTCGACGAGGTGGGAGGGGATCCGCGCCGCCCCCGTGTCCAGGTAGGCGTCGCCCTCGCTGGCCCGGGGGGCCTTGAGGCCGTTCCCGATGCCGTGCCGCACCCCCGCGAGCACGGCCGCGAGGGCCGCGTACGGGTTGGCGTCCGCGCCCGGCAGCCGGATCTCCA
Source organism: Kitasatospora sp. NPDC058406 (assembly GCF_042722765.1). Lineage (NCBI taxonomy): Bacteria > Bacillati > Actinomycetota > Actinomycetes > Kitasatosporales > Streptomycetaceae > Kitasatospora > Kitasatospora sp. NPDC058406. The sequence goes on along the minus strand of NZ_JBHXKE010000012.1, from coordinate 47,822 downwards.
GGTGGAGGCCCGCGCCGTGGCCGACCACCCGCACCGCGCAGGCGCGGTTGTCCCGGCCCCAGGTGAACCGGGTCGGGGCGAAGGAGTGGTCGCGGAAGCGGCGGTAGGAGTTCACGTAGGGCGCGTAGAGCGGCGCCGTGACCGGAAGCACCTCCAGCAGTCCGGCCACCGCCTGCTCGCCCAGGTCCGACAGCGCGGTACCGCCGGGCCCGCCGAGCACCGGCCCGTCCGCCCCGTACAGGGAGACGTGCAGGTGCATCCCGCTGCCGGTGCCGGTGGCCGGGGACGCCATGAACGTCGGCGCCAGGCCGTGCCGGTCGGCGACCGCCCGGACGGCGTGCTTGAACAGCACGTGCTGGAGGCAGGCGAGCCGCGGGTCGCCGTACGGGAAGGTCACCTCCACCTGCCCGGGGGCGCCCTCCAGCTTCACGGCCTCCACCGGCAGGCCGGCGCCCGCGAGGGCCCGGCGCAGGCTCCGGGTGAAGTCGGCGACCGTGCGGGGCTGGTCGAGGGCGTAGTCCCGGTTGTCCCAGGTCGCCGGGCGCAGCCGGCGGAAGTCCCGGCCGGCGGCGTCCCGGACGCTCCCCTCGTAGAGCACGAACTCCGTCTCCACACCGACCTGCACGCTCAGGCCGTGCTCGGCCAGCAGGGTCAGCTGGTCGTCCAGCAGCGTGTCCGGCGCCACCGGCAGCGGTTCGCCGCCGGACACCGGGCGGCAGGGCACCAGCGCCGTCGCGGGCAGCCACGGCAGCAGCCGAGCGTCCGCGAGGTCGGCCGCCAGGGCCACGTCGGAGAACCCCGTCCCCCACGAGCCGAGTGCCCCGCTCCCGTCCGCCGACATGCCCAGGTCGGTGTCGAACACGTACCCGCACATCTCCGGGGCGAGCCGCCCGGAACCCAGCCGGTCCAGCAGCACCCCGGCGTCGAACTCCTTGCCCTTGAGCCGGCCCTGCCAGTCCACCGCCGCCAGCAGCACGGTGTCGACCCCGCCGCCGCGCACCAGGGCCCGCAGCGGACCGGTGGCGGGGGCACCGACCGGGCGCGCCTCCGAGGAGGCCGGGAGCGCCGGGGAGGGGGCGGCCGCCCGCCGACGACGGGCGGCCGGTCCGCCGGACATCAGATCACGCTCCCGGTCAGCTCGGTCAGTTCGGCGCTCTGCTGCACCGGCGGGTTGTAGGAACGGCCGGCCTTCAGCCACCACAGGCCCGCGCCCAGGAGCGCCACCAGCAGCGCGACGGGCGCGTAGTTGAACGTGTCCGAGGTGACCGGGTACGCCTGGGGGAGGCAGAACAGCACGGTGACCACCGCGACCCAGCAGACCGCCACCACCCCGATCGGCCGGCTCCACCGGCCCAGGGTCCACGGGCCGGCCTGGAACGCCTTCCCCCTGCGCAGCCGGAGGTAGATCGGGATCGCGTAGGCCGGGGTCATCCCCAGGACGTTGATCGCCGTCACCGCCCCGTACGCCACCGGGCTGTACAGCGCGGGCAGGGCCAGGACCAGTGCCGCGCCCACGGCCAGCCAGACGCCGGCCACCGGGGTCCCGGTGCGCGGCGAGACCCGGCTCCAGAGTGCCGAGCCCGGCAGTGCCCCGTCCCGCGAGAACGCGAAGACCATCCGGCTGGCCGCCGCCGTCTCGGCGTTGCCGCAGAAGAGCTGCGCGACGATCACCACCGCGAGCAGCGCCTTGGCGCCGTTGAGGCCCAGCGCGTCGAGGAAGATCTGGGCCGGCGGCACCCCGGTGGCCGAGTCGATGGTGCCCGCGTAGTCCTGGATCGCGAACAGCATGCCGGCCAGCAGCACAAAGCCGGCGATCCAGCTCACCCAGATCGCCCGGACGATGCCGCGCGCGGCGGAGACCGACGCCCGCGTCGTCTCCTCCGACATGTGCGCCGAGGCGTCGTAGCCGGAGAACGTGTACTGCGCCAGCAGCAGACCCAGGCAGGACACGTAGATCGGGTTGGTCCACCCGGTGTTGTTCACGAAGTGCGTGAACACCCAGGTGGTGTCCTGGTGCTGGGAGGGCACGATCATCAGCGCGCCGACGATCACCACGACGCCGCCCAGGTGCCACCAGACCGAGATGCTGTTGAGCACCGACACCAGCCGCACGCCGCGGAGGTTCAGCCCGGCGTGGACCACCAGGATCACCATGAAGATCAGGAACAGCTTGCCCGGGGTCGGCTCGAAGCCCCACTGGAGGTTGGCCAGCGCGCCGACGAACGACGCGGCGCCGTAGTCGATCCCCGCGATACCGCCCACCAGGCCGAGCAGGTTCAGCCAGCCGGTGGCCCAGCCCCAGCGCGGACCGCCGAGCCGGTGGGCCATGAAGTAGAGGGCGCCGCTGGTCGGGTAGGCGCTGGTGACCTCGGCGAGCGCCATGCCCACCAGGACGACCATCAGCCCGACCCCGACCCAGCCCCAGAGCATCACGGCCGGGCCTCCGGTGTTCAGGCCGAAGCCGAACAGCGTCATGCAGCCGCTGAGGATCGAGATGACCGAGAAACTTATCGCGAAGTTCCCGAACTCGCCCATTCTGCGGTTGAGTTTGGGCTCGTAGCCGAGGCGACGGAGCTGGCTGTCGTCGCTGCTGGGAGTTGCGTGTGCGGGTGGCATCGCCGGACCTCCGGGGGGACGGATTCGTGCGGACGGGGAAGCGGCAGGGCGGGCGGGTTCAGCTCTGGCCGCTCGAACTGCCGACGTAGGCCTGGTGCCTGGCGGTGAGCAGCAGGCTCTCCGCCAGTTCCGGGGAGTCGGCGACGTGGATCCACGGCGCCTGGGACGCGAACGACCCGAGGGCACCGAAGACCTCGACGGCCTCCCTCATCCGGACACCGGCCCACAGCGCGTGGGCGAGATGGCTCAGGTCGACGACCGGCCACTGGTCGGGCTGCTCCGTCGCGGTCCAGCTCTCGAACGCGGCCACGGCGCGGTCCCGGTGGGGTTCCCTCAGCCACTGGCGGCGCGCGATGTCCCGCCGCCGGTCGCTGCGGTACTGCTCGACGGACAGGTACAGCGGCAGCACGAACAGCGGCGAGCCGTAGGGCGCGTTCGGCAGCACGAAGTTGACGAAGTCGGTCGCCGACCAGCGGCGCACGGTCAGCCAGTACCGCAGCATCCGGACGTGCGCCTCGCGGTTGAACGGATCGCGCCGGTTCGCCTCGAAGAACAGGCCCCAGGGGCCCGGCGGCAGCATCATGTCCGGTCCCGGATCGCGGTGTTCGGCCCTCCGCTGCTCGGGGTCCAGGGTGGCGAGGGTGAGCAGGCAGAGCCAGGGCACCGGGTCGGCGGGGTGCTCCTCCACCGCGCGCCAGCTCGACTGCCGCGCGTTCTGCTCCAGCTCGACGGCGTCCCGGCGTCCCGCGGCGTGGGCGGCGGCGGCCCGCTCCACCTCGACCCGGAGCCGCAGGATCGCGAGGTCGGGACTCCCCGGCTCCTCCTGGGCCCAGTGCTCCAGCGCGTCGGAACGGGGCGCGACCACACTCAGCACCTGGGTCCTCGCCGATCTCCGGCTCCAGTCGCGCCCGGTCGAGTCCAGCAGAGTCCGGGTGGACAGCCACCGTCCGACCCGCAGGTCGTCGACCGCGGCTCTCAACTCGGCATCCTGGCCGGCGGGGTGATACACGAGCCGCGCCGGCTCCCGGCCGGGCATCGCGTCCATCTGCCGTTCCTTCCTCAGGGCTCAATTCCGTACGCGGGCAGCCTCACCACCCCGGCCAGCCAGGGGAAACCGCTGCCGGGGAATGGGTCGGCACCGTGCACCTCGTTCTCGGCACGGGCCTGACGCGACGTCAGGATAGTCATGGAATACGCACGTTAGGTGACCGGACCGTGACAACGTTAGCGGCGAACCGGTCTCACACGATCCCCATTGATCCGATCCGTCACCGTGCGCCCCCGGACCCGCGGACCGCCCCGGGCGCACCGGCCGACCCGCTGAGCTGTGGTTCTCGGAGAATCGTCCGGATGTCACGAGGAGCCGCCCGGCCGCGCGCAGGGGGCCCGGCAGCCCCGGACGGCCGTCGCGGCGGCGCGCAGAAAAAAGGTGGCGGGCGGACGGGCGGGCGCCGGTGGCCGCCCCGCCCGCCGGGGACAGGCCCACGCGATCGAGCCCGCCGGCCCACGCGATCGGGCCCACGCGAACGGCCCCGGGCGCATCGCCCGGGGCCGTCGGCCGAGCCACCCGCGGTCCGGAGCCGGAGCCCGGCCGGGGTGACGTGCTGAGCCCCCTGTCGGATTCGAACCGACGACCTACGCTTTACAAGAACACCAGTGGATCGATAGCTTGCTCGGAGAGGTCGGGAGAGGGGCGGATAGCCCGACCGGAGGCGTGCCAGCCCCTCCAACTCCGAGGCTAGGAGAGGGGGAGGGTGGCACAAAGAGTGGGGGTTGTGGACCGGATGTGGACTCAGGACACTGCGCGGAGCTGCGGCTTCTCCCGCTGAGCAAGAGCCGCACGCACCGACTCCACAACCTCTGGACCCGCGTGCTGGTAGAGCCAGGTGACCTTCGACCCGCGGTCGTGGCCCATCACCGCTTGGACGTCCTTCTCCGGCACGTTCGCGTCCTTGAGTCGGGTCGCGAAGCGATGCCGGTAGTCATGCATCCGCGGCCACCACTCCACCCTCCCAGTCTCAGGGTTGGTCACCTTCCGAGCCACCCCGGCGGCCTGGATCGCTTCGATCCACACCCGTCGGAAGTTGTGGTGGCTAATCACCCCGCCGCGCGGCCCGCGAAAGATCAACTCCTCCGGGTGCATCCCGGAGTCCGTGTCAGACCTTGCGTCCTTCGGCTTCCAGCGCGTGATCATCTCGTCCACGGCGGCCAACGCACGGGGGGTGAGGGGGACTGTCCGGAAGCCAGCGTTGGTCTTGGGCGCGGGTTGCCGGAACAGGGTGCCCTTGTCTGCCGCGATGACCTCGGCGACCCGTACGGTGGCTGCCGCACGGTCGACGTGGCAGAGCCGCAAACCGGTGTACTCGCCCCACCGCATGCCCGTCTCGTCCGCGACCGCTATGAGCGGGTGGTAGTAGGTCGGCAGGTGCGCCAGGATCCGATCGCACTGCTCGTCGGAGGGCGGCTTGAGGTCGTCGGGGTGCCGGGCCGGCGGCGCCTCCAGCTCGACGCCGAACGTCGGGTTGGTGGTGATCCGCTTGTCGAGGATGGCGGCCTGCATCATGCGCCGCATGAACTCCAGGCATTTCTTGCGGGTGTGGTAGCCCTTCACCTCGTTCTGCAGCCAGGCGTCGAAGTCGATGAAGCCGATACCGGAGAGCTTCCACCCGCCCCACCGCGGCTGGATGTGCTTGGTCCAGATCCCCTGCTTGCGGTTGCGGGTGGTGGGGCGGCCCTTCTTCTTCTGGCTCTCCCACCAGATCTGGTGCCAGTCGGTGACGGTGATTTGACCGCGCTTCGGGTCGAGGTAGGTACCCTGCCGGACGGTGGTCCGGACCTCGTCGAGGAAGGCGAGTGCTTCTTTCTCCTTCGCGAAGTTCTTCGCCTTCTGCTTTCCGTCCGGGCCTCGATACCGGGCCTGCCACGACCCGATGCAGTCACGCCGGGTCCGCCGGTCGCCGGGGAACTCCTCAAGGCAGGGCCTGCATCCGCAGGTCTTGATTCTGATCTGACGGGGGTTGTTTTGCGCCCTACGAGGCAACTCGGGCTCCTGTAGCCGTCCGCTGGGAGGGGATGTGCGGCAGCAATACAGGCGCGCCGCAGGAGCAGACTGCCTCACTTTCGGGCTGGGGGATGGCGAGTTCGGCCAGGACGGCCCGGACGGCGATGAGCGCTGCCGCAGTACCGAGGCCGGCGGGGATGGTGATGATGAGGGTCGCCGGGTCCCAGGGCGTGAGGGTGACCACTGGAGCGGTACTTCTGCGGACGGTGATACACATGCGCGTCCCCCTCGGGGCATGGTGAAGTGCCAGTAGGGCCGCTGGGGGAGGACGGGTCAGCGGTGTGCTGCGTGGTGCTTGAGCACACGAACATAGCGCGCATAGGCCGCGCACGCGAGCATGAAGGGGGCGTACGGCACCGAGTGCCGCGCCGTCTGCGGGGGATGCCGGCTAGGTGAGGGGATCGACGGCGGCCAGCGCCGCCAGTTGCCTCTCGACGATGCGCTGCTCTTCGGCGGTCAGCCGCCGGTACAGCTCCAGCATGCGCTCTTCGGCGTCCGGATTGAGCGGGCCCGGGGTTCGCCGGTTGGCAGCGGCGAAGACCCGCTCCCGCGGCTCGCCAAGGGCGTCCGCGAGCTTGTCGCAGCTCTTGCGAGAGGGGACGCGGGAGCCGTTGGCCCAGGTGTTCACGGCGGAGACGGACACGTTGGCCCGCCGCGCGATCTCAGTCTGCGTGAGCTCAGGGCGGACGTCCTGCACGCGTCGGATCAGCTGCGGGAGCGTTTCGCCGCCCTCGTCAACCGTGTTCATGTCGCCAGCATGCCGGAATGCCTTCCACATATACAAGCGCAACGTGGAAGGCTGGCGCGATTCCTACCATAGGCGAACTTACGTTCGATTGCAGCCGACGCACCCAAACTCTCCGACACTCCCCGCACCTCTTGACCGACATCCACATCCACTGTAGAAATGTGGATGTCGGCAGCGACCAGCTACCGACAGAGATGCGAGGTCCCCATGTCCCGCCTGCACCGCAAGAGCAACGGTCGGCCGATCCGCGAGGCCATGGCCTCCGCGGGGCTGTCCATCCCGCAGCTCGCCGCGGCCACCAGGGTCGCGGACCCGGACGGCCGAGGCGTCAGCAAGTCCATCATCGGAGCCCTCGTCTCCCGCGGGACTTTCACGCGGGACGTGGTCCGAATCCGGACGGCATGGCTCGTCGCCAGCGCCCTCGACCAGCCGCTCCAGGACCTCTTCGACATGCCTGGAGCTTCTACTTCTACACCGGAAAGGTCAATGCCTCATGAGCGTGACCACGCTTCCGCTCCCCCTCCTTAAGCAGCGTGAGCTGCAGGAGTACTTCGGGGTCTCGGACTGGACCGTCAACGGCTGGATCCGCAAGGGCTGCCCGGTCCAGTACCTCCCCAACGGGCACCGCCGCTTCGACCTGGCCGACGTCCGTACGTGGATGGCCACCCAGGCGCCCGCCGGTCGCGAGCAGCGGCGCCGCCAGTCCGAGCACGCGCTGGCCCAGCGCTCCGCCTAACCCCCCTGACACGGGTTGGGCCGCCCCTCGGCTCCACACCAGGGACGGCCCCACGGCCCACCGATCAACACCCGAACACGGAAGGAGGTAGGCCCACCATGGAGCCTACCCGCACCCCTGCCGGATTCCCCCCGGCGCCCACTCCCGTCGTCCCGCTGCGGACGGTGCTCGCGGGCCTCGCCGTACTCCGGACCCGCGCCGGCCTGCCCGCCCAACCGGTCGACACCGTCGAGATCGCCCCCGACGGCCGTCGCGTCACCGTGACCGCCTCGATCGCCGAACTGTCCACCTGGTACGACACGACGAAGCCCCCCGGTGTCGCAGTCGGCGGTCGACACGAACCCCGCCCGGACGGCCAGATCTACGCGACCGGCGGCCTGGACTGGGTCCTGTCGCTCGGCCAGCTCCCCGGCTGCCCCGGCGTGACCCTGTCGGTCGTCGGAACGTCGGCCGCGGACGAGATCCTGCCGGACACCGCGCTCGTGCGGGAGATGTACCCGCAGGCGGTCCGCCGGCAGCACCAGACCCGCGAGGCCGCGGACGTGCTCCGGATGGGGTGGGTCGCGTGATCTGGCTGCTGTACATGGCGGCCGGGTGGACGGCTCTGGGGATCGTCGCCTGCCGCGAGGAGATCGCGGACGTGTGGCGGTCCTACCACCAGCGGGCGGTACTGCGGTCGCGTCCGTGCCCGTGTGGCTGCGGCAACCCGTGGCGCAAGCACAGCCCGATCCGGGGCGCCCGATGATCCCCCTTCTCCTGTTCGGTCTGCCGATCGCGGCTGCCCTGCTCATCGCCTACTGGCCGTCCCGCGAGCAGCTCGCCCGCCGCCGCCGGCGCCGCGCCTACCGCCGGGCCCGCACCGTCACCATCCCCCGCCAGCGCACCAACGACCTCCCGAAGGACGACCGATGACCACCTTCAGCTTCGTCCCGGCCACCCGCGAGACGGCCCGGGCCCGAATCGGCCTCCAGGGCCCCGCCGGGTCCGGCAAGACGAAGTCGGCGATCCGCATCGCCGAGGGCCTCGTCCAGGGCGGTGACATCGGCATCATCGACACGGAGCGAGGCTCCGCGCTGACCTACGCCCCGGTGCCCGGTCGGCCGGACCTCGGCGGGCACCGGTTCCTGCACCTGCCGCTGGACAACTACGACCCGCGCAACCTCATCGAGGCCACCCGGGCCGCGGCGGACGCCCAGCTGCCCGCCCTCATCGTCGACTCCTGGTCGCACTTCTGGAACGGCAAGGGCGGTCTCCTCGAGATCGTCGACCGCGCAGGCTCCGAACGCGGCGCGGGCGGCACGTTCGGCGGCTGGCGGACGGGCAACCCGATCGAGCAGGACATGTTGGAGGCTCTCCTCAACTACCCGGGGCACGTCATCGTGACGATGCGGACCCGCGGGGACTACGTGATCGAGGGCAAGAAGGTCACCAAGGTCGGCGTGAAGGCGGTGCAGCGCGAGGGCGCGGAGTACGAGCTCGGCCTGATCATCGACATGGTCGAGGGCACCGGCACCGTCACCAAGACGAGGTACGAGCCGCTGGAGGGCCTGGTCGTCCATCACCCGGGCGAGGAGCTCGCCGGGGTGATCCTGGAGCAGCTCGGTCAGGGCGTGGACCCGGTGCAGCAGATCATCGCCGAGCTGTTCTCGGACGGGATGACCTACCAGGGCGCGATCGACCTGCACGCCCGGGCGAAGCAGCGGGGCCTGCTCGACCGGCCGGCTTCCCGGCCGGGCTCGGACGAGGCGTCCACGCTGGGCGAGCTGATCGCCGGGGTCGGGAAGTCCCTGCGCCCGGCCGCCGTCCCCGCCCAGGCGCCGCCGCCGGCGGCCGACCCCGACCCGGCAGCCGGGGCGAACGGCGCGGTGCCGCACTCCCTGTCCGACGCCCAGGCCGCCACCGACCGACTGGACGTCCCGACGCCGGCCACTCCGCCGCAGATGCGGAAGATCCACGCCGCGCTCGGCCAGATGGGGATCACGGACCGCACGGAGCGGCTCTCCGTCCTCGGCGCCATCGTCGGCCGCGAGATCGACAGCGCCAACGAGCTCACGAAGGCCGACGCGGGCGAGGTTATCGACCTCTTGGACGCCGCCCTCTCCCAGGACGACCCGGAGGCGAAGTTCCGCGAGTGGGTGGCGCGGACCACGCAGGCCAACGCGGCCTGACCCACCCCGGGCCGGCGGGGCCGCGCGCCCCATGCCGCTCAGCGCGGCCCCGCCCCCACCCCCCAGAGAGGAGGTACACCGTGGTCACCCCCACCCCCGAACAGGCCGACGCCATCGCCTCGTACGGCGACGGCACCGATCTCGTCATCCAGGCCGGCGCCGGATGTGGCAAGTCCTCGACGCTGAAGCTGATCGCCCGCGCCGACCGCCGACGCCGCATGGCGTACGTCGCCTACAACCGGTCGATCGCCGCCGACGCGAAGCGCTCGTTCCCGGCCAACGTCGCCGCGTCCACCGGGCACGGACTCGCATTCGACCCCCGGCACCTGCCGCGCCTCCAACGGCCGCGCCAGACCGCACTCGACGCGGCCAAGGCCCTCGACATCGACCGCATCACCGGCGGCGTCCAGCGCATCCCCACTGACCTCGGCCACGTCAAGGCCATGACGTCGAAGGTGACGATGCGCGCCGCGCTGGAGACCGTCGAACGCTACTGCCACTCGGCGGACGACGACCTCGGTGCCCGGCACATCCCCCGCTACGACGGGCTCACGAGCCCGGACGCCCGGGCCGCACTCACCACGGTGGTGCTGCCGGTGGCCCGTGCCGCGTGGGCGGACCTGCGGCGCGAGGACGGCGTGCTGAAGCTCAGCCACGACCACTACCTGAAGCTGTGGGCGCTCGGCCGGCCGCGCCTCGCCGCGGACGTCGTCCTGCTCGACGAGGCCCAGGACACCAACGACGTCCTCGCCCGGGTGCTGCTGGACCAGGAGCATGCGCAGCGCATCGCGGTCGGCGACTCCGCCCAGCAGATCTACGCCTGGCGCGGTGCCCGCGACGCCCTCGGCACGTTCGAGCGCGAGCTCGGGGCCCAACTCGCCACCCTCAGTCAGAGCTTCCGGTTCGGCCCGGCGATCGCCGACGCCGCCAACCGGTGGCTGTACCTGGTCGGCACCGACATGCGGCTCACCGGCTGGGCCGGCTGCGAGAGCACCATCGGCCCGGTCGACCAGCCAGACGCGGTCCTGTGCCGCACCAACGCGGGCGCGGTCGGTGTTGTCCTCGAGAGCCTGGCCGCCGGGCGCCGGGTGGCGATGGTCGGCGGAGGCGGGGACATGAAGCGGCTCGCCTGGGCCGCCCGCGACCTCCAGGCCGGCCGCCCCACCGACCACCCCGAACTCATCGCCTTCCCCACCTGGTCCGCGGTACGCGAGTACGCCGAGGAGGAGGACGGCAGCCTCGAGACCCTCGTCAGGCTCATCGACGAGTACGGGGCGGAGGACATCGCTGACGCCGCGGATGCCCTCGCTTCCGAGGACGAAGCCCAGCTGGTCGTCTCCACCGCGCACAAGGCCAAAGGCCGCGAGTGGCCGGAGGTGAAGATCCACGGGGACTTCCGTGCCCCCAAGCCCGACCCGGTCACCAGCCTGCGGATCCTGCGGCGGGAGGAGGCCCGTCTCGCCTACGTCGCCGTCACCCGGGCCCAACTCCGCCTCGACCACGCCGCCCTCGCCTGGGTGGACACCGTCACCGCGGTGACCGATTGACCGCGTACCAGTGCGGCGCCGGTACCGGACCGTGCGGCGCCGACGGCCGGCTCTACCCCTGCGGGTGGCGCTGTCCCACGCACACCCCGGCCGCGCAGGCGGGCCGTCCCGAGCCCGAACCGGGGCCCGGCTACACCCCGCAGGCCCTGCCCACCCCGCAGTCCGCCAGCGCCCTCGTGGACGCCCGCGCGGTCGCCACCGGCAAGCGCCGCTCCAGCACCCAGGACTACCGCCTCGCACAGGCCGCCACCGCCCGCGGCCTCCCCACTTCGAAGGAGAACTGACCCATGGCGTACATCGGACACCGGTGCGGCTGCGGCCACATGGACACCCAGCACAAGGCGGGCGCCCCCAAGTCGACCTGCGAGGCCCGCGCGGGGCTCTCCTGCCGGACCGGCTGCCGCAAGTCCGTGAAGTCGCTGCTCCGCCCGACCTTCGACCTCAAGGGCCGGCCGGTCGAGCGGATCGTCCCGCCCGGCGAGCGCATCGGCGGCAACAACGGCCACGTCACGTGCGCCTGCGACAACTGCGAGGCGCTGTACGCCGAGCTGACCGCCGCGTAGACCGCTGGCGCCGACGGATGACCGCCCGGCCGCCGGCGCCAGCACCAACCACCCCGCTCCCAACCGAAGGGCCCCGCACGTGGGAATCCGCCTAGTCGTCGAGGTGCTGCGACACGCGCCGGAGACGCTGACGCACCGGGAGAAGCTCCTCCTGGTCGCCCTGGCGGAGGATGCGAACGACGACACCCGACTCACGTGGTCCAGCGTCGAAGACTCCAAGATCCTCGTCGGGGCGAAGGTCAACCGGGCCCAGCTCTATGACGTGATCAAGAAGCTGATCGCCAAGAGCGCTCTGGCCAGGGTCACCGCCGGGCAGCGCCACGCCGCCGCGAAGTACAAGATCCTCAACCTCGTTCAGGGTCAGGAAATCCCTGACACTGAACCCGAACTTCAGGGTCAGGAAATCCCTGACACAGACCAGTCTCAGTGTCAGCAAATCCCTGACGCAGAGAAGGGGTTCAGTGTCAGGGAATCCCTGACACGGTCTAAGTCTCAGTGTCAGGAAATCCCGAGTCTCAGTGTCAGGGAATCCCTGACACCTACTCCTCTCCTCCTCGAGATAGATAACTCTCCCTCCCCCCGCGCATCACCCACACCGGTCGAGCAACCCGACCCGTTCGACGCGTTCTGGACGGCCTACCCCCGCAAAACCGCGAAGGCCGACGCAAGGAAGGCCTTCGCCGCCGCCATCAAGGCCGGTGCAGACCCGAACACCCTCCCCAGCACCGTGGCCCGCCACCACGCGCACTGGATCGCCGAGGGCCGCCAGCCCCAGTACTTCCCGTACCCCGCCACCTGGCTCCGCAAGGGCAGCTACGACGACGAGCTGATCGCACCCCAGCCAGCTGGACCCCAGCAGTCGACCCACCAGACCTATGCAGACCGAGGGATCTTCTGATGACCACCGTCGACTACGGCCCCGACCTCGACCTCGACGAGGACACCCTCCTCCGAGCCGAGCCCTCCGACCTGATCGCCGAACAGGCTCTCCTCGGCCGCCTCATCGAGGCCCGAGACACCCGCCGCGCGCTCAACGACACCCGCATCGCCCCCGGCGACTTCTACCGGCCCGCCCACCAGCTCATCCACACCGCCATCACCGCCCTTGCCAACCGCGGCACCGTCGTCGACCCCATCACCCTCACCGCCGAACTCCAGGCCGCCGGCACCCTCACCCGCGCCGGAGGACGCACCTACCTCGGCGAGCTCGGCCAGGCCGCAGGCTACGGAGCCACCCTCGACTGGCTCGCCGCCCGCATCCAGGACCTCGCCCTCCGCCGAGCCCTCGCCCGCACCGGCGCCCAAATCCGCGAGCTCGGCCTCACCCCCCAAGCCCCATCCGACACCTCATTCCCCGGCGCCGAGTACGCCGAGCGCGCCGTCCAGCTGATCCGCGACGTCCGCGACGCCGGACGCGCCGCCGAAGACCAGCCCGTCACCGACATGCTCGACTTCCTCCAGATCGAGGACCCCGGCCACGACTGGGTGATCCCCGGCTACCTCGAGCGCGGCGACCGCGTTGTCTGGACCGCAGGCGAAGGCGGCGGCAAGTCCGTCCTGCTGCGGCAGATCGCCGTCACCGCAGCCGCCGGCATCCTCCCCTTCGACGGCCGGATCTCCGAGTACGGGCCGCAACGCGTCCTCGTCCTCGACTGCGAGAACTCTGAGCGCCAGTCCCGCCGGCACTACCGCGGACTCATCAACACCGCCGAACGCAACCGCACCCCCGTCCGCCGAGGCCACCTCCACATCGACTGCAAGCCCGAAGGCGTCGACCTCACCCGCGGCGACGGTCGGGCCTGGCTGATGCGCCGCGTCGAAGAGGTCCGCCCCGATCTCCTCATCGTCGGCCCGATCTACCGCCTCCACGCTGGCGACCCCAACAGCGAGGAACACGCCCGCAAGGTGACCGTGGCTCTCGACCAGGCCCGGTTGCACGTCAACAGCGCGATGGTCCTCGAGGCCCACGCGGCCAAGGCGAACGGAGTCGGCCCCCGCGGCCTCGCCCCCGTCGGCAGCTCCCTGTGGCTGCGCTGGCCCGAGTTCGGTATGGGCCTCCGTCCGGTGGAGGACGCCCGCTCCGCCGAGGAGGACCGGGCCCGCCGCATCATCCCCTGGCGCGGCGCCCGCGACGAACGCCAGTGGCCCGCCTTCGTGTGCCAGGGCGCCGACGGCTCCTGGCCCTGGCGCTCCTACACCCCGGTCGACGCCGACCGCTTCACCGGCCACAGCCCCACCGGAGCCCTCTCGTGATCACCCCCGCCACCACCCAGCCCCAGACCCACCCGAAGGAGTCCTGACCATGTCCCTGCCCACCATGACTGGCGTCGGCCGCATCGTCGCCGACCCGGAGCTTCGCTTCACCCCCAACGGTCACGCCGTCGCCCGCGTTCGCCTCGTCTTCCAGGACCGCCGCCTCAACCCCCAGACCCAGCAGTGGGAGGACGGCGACACCCTCTGGATCGACGGCACCGCCTGGAACCAGCTCGCCGAACACGTCGCCGAGACCCTCCAGCAGGGCATGGAGGTCCTCGTCACCGGCGAGCCCCGCACCGAGAGCTGGGATCAGGACGGACAGAAGCGGTCGAAGGTCTCGCTGACCATCCGGTCCATCGGCCCGAACCTCGCCTACGCCACCGCCAAGGTCCAGAAGGCCCAACGCGACACCCAGAACAGCCAGCAGACCGGCGGACAGCGCCAGCAGCCCCAGAGGCCCCAACAGGCCCGCCAGCAGCCCCAGAACGACCCCTGGGCCACCGACACCAACACCGGGAGCCAGGAGCCCCCCTTCTGATGACCACCACCACCCTCCCCCAACCCACGACCAACACGACCGGCAACAACGACCTCAACCACGTCTACTGCTGCAGCCCCAACACCGCCCTCTGCGGCACCGACATCACCGACGCCAGAGACGACGACACCGCCGACATCACCTGCATCGTCTGCGCCGACCTCATCTGGGACAACACCCCCTGCAGCCCCACCTGCGACATCCACACCTGGGCCTGACCGCCCGGTCCGCCGCCGAAACGCCGTGAGGTTCCTCGGCGGCGGACCGGTCCGCCCCCGGTCCGCGCGCGGGGCCAGGACCGGACCCACAACAGCCGCGCACAGCCCACCCGGCACCCGACAGCCACCACACCCACCAAAGGCCCCCAGGAGGCCGCTGTGCCGTACTACGAAACCGACACCGTCACCCTCCACCACGGGGACAGCCTCACCACCCTGCCCACCCTCCCCGACCGCAGCGTCGACGCCGTCATCACCGACCCCCCCTACGAGATCGGCATCGCCAGCCACTCCTGGGACTCCACCGGCATCGCCTACAACGTCAACCTGTGGCGCGAGTGCTGGCGCGTCCTCAAGCCCGGCGGCCACCTGATCGCTTTCGGCGCACCCCGCACCTACCACCGCCTCGCCAGCGCCATCGAAGACGCCGGCCTCCACATCGTCGACCAACTCGACTGGATCTACACCCACGGCAAACCCAAGGGCATCGACCTCGCCCGCGCCATCGACCGCCACCGAGACGACCGTCCGCAGGTCCTCCAGGTGACTGCCTGGCTCAAGGCCGCCCGCGACGCCGCCGGCTGGACCACGGAAAAGATCAACCACCTGTTCGGATTCCACGCCCGCGGACAAGCCACCCACTGGACTACCCACGGCGTCGCCGCAGCCATCCCCACCCCCGCCCAATGGGACCGACTCATCACCGCACTAGGCGCCGACGACTCCACGATCCGCCATGTGGTTGAGGACCTTTGGGCCCGCAAGGGCACCGTCGGCGAGGCCTTCGGCACCCGGGAGATCGTCAGTCAGCGACACGAGACCGCCCGCACCACCAGCCACTACCAGGGATACAGCGGGCACCGGGTCAAAGCCCGCGCCGCCAGCGCCGACGCCCGCCGCTGGGAGGGCTGGCACACCGCCATCCGCCCCGCCCACGACCCCATCGTCCTCGCGCGCAAGCCCACCGGCTACGACACCCTCACCGCCGGCGTGCTGCGGCACGGTGTCGGCGGCCTTCACACCGCCGCGTGCACCGCGGCCGGCGGAGGCTGGCCCACCAACATCCTGATCGGCCACGACTGCCCCGACGGCGGGCCGTGCGCCGACGGCTGCCCCGTCCGCGACCTCGGCGCGGCAGCTGCCAGCTTTCCGATCTTCCGCCTGGAGTCCCGTACCCCCGCGGCCGAGCGCATCCAGGTGGACGGCGTCACGCACCCGACCCCGAAGCCCGTCGCCCTGATGCGCTGGCTCGTCCGACTCGTCACCCCGCCCGCCGGCCTGATTCTCGACCCGTTCGCCGGATCCGGAACCACCCTCGAGGCCGCCGTCCTCGAAGGCGCCCGCGGGGTCGGTGTCGAGCAGCACGAGCCGTACGCCGCGCTGTGCCGGGCCAGACTCGACCGCCCGCTCGACCTGCCCCTGTTCACCGCCTGAGCCACCACACACACCCCCCAGGAGCCCCCCGTGACCACCGCCCGCGAACAGCTGCTCGACGCGCTCTCCTCCACCGAGTGCGCCAACGCCGGCACCACCCCCGAGGCCCTTCTCGACGCCTACCGGGCCGAGGTGCTCGCCGCCGCGCACGCTCGCGTCGCAGCGCTCCCCCCGGCCAGGTACGGCGAGCCGATCGCCGCGACCCGCGAACAGATCCTCGACGCGATCACCGCCGCCGGGGCGGGCCGGTGACCAGCCAGCAGGGCTGGGACCGCGCCGAGTTCACCTGCGGGCGCTGCTTCGCCACCGTCACCGCAGAGACGGAGCGCGAGTACATCCGGCTCATCGCCGACCACAAGGCCAACTGCCCGGGCGCGTCCGCCGCCCGCACCCCGACCAGCTGAGGACCAGCCACCATGCAGCTCCCCGACCGCCCCTGGAACGGCCTCACCCTCCTCGACGCCTACTGCTGCCAAGGCGGCGCCTCCATGGGCTACTACCTCGCCGGCTTCAACATCACCGGCATCGACCTCCACCCCCAGCCCCGCTACCCGTTCCCGTTCATCCAGGGCGACGCCATCCAGCACATCCGCGACCACGGCCACCAGTACGACGCCATCGCCGCATCCCCGCCCTGCCAGCGCTACAGCGCCACCCAGCGCATCCAGCGCAACGACCACCCCGACCTCATCGGCCCGACCCGCGACGCCCTCGACGCCACCGGCCGGCCGTGGGTCATCGAGAACGTCGAGGACGCCCTCCCCGAACTCCGGGCGCCCGTCACCCTGTGCGCCGCGCCGCTCGGCCTGCACACCTACCGGCACCGCCTGTTCGAGCCCGGCGGCGGCCTCCAACTCGCCCAGCCCGACCACCCGAAGCACACCGTGCCCTCCGTCAAGATGGGCCGCCCCCTGCGCGAAGGCGACTGGTACCACGCGGTCGGCAACTTCTCGAACGTCCCGTACGTGCGCGCCGACATGGGCGTCCCGTGGATGAGCCGCGACGGCATCCGCGAGTGCATCCCGCCCGCGATGACCCGGCTGATCGGCCAGCAGATCGGCCGCCACCTCGCCGCCCTGCCCGCGCCCGCCGGGGCCGCAGCGTGAGCGCTCACCGCATCACCGTCATCCGCTGCAACGGGCGGGAGGAGTGCGGCGCCGAGACGCACACCCCGCGCTACGCCACCGCCGGCCTCGACCCCGCCCAGATCGCCCTCCGCCTCATCGTCACCACCAGCGCCGTGCGCTCCACCCTCCGGCGCGCCATCCGCAAGCTCGGCGCCCGCGACCTCCACCACGCCATCCAGATCCACAACCAGCCGGACCCCACCGGGTGACCACGCCCGTCCTGCTCGCTGTGGCCGGCAGTCTCGCCGCTGCCGGCCTCGGCGCCTGCCTCACCGCCGCACTCGGCCACCGCGCGGCCCGCGCCGACCAGCCCCCGCCCGACCCCGACGATCCCGTCCGCGAGGCCGCCGAGCACTCCGGCCTCATCCCCCGCCCCGCCGGACCCAGCCCCACCACACACCAGGAGGACCTCACATGGTGACCCCGCCGCCTACCCGCACCGAAGCCCTCGTCAAAGCCGCCGAATGGGCCAAGTCCGCCCACCGCTGCTACGCCCGCTCCGCCCAGGCCCGCGACGACGCTCAACGCCTGGTCGCTGCTGGCACCAGCATGTTCGCCCCCGAGGTCGAGCGCCTCATGACCCGATCCGCCGTCGACGCGGCCGACTGCGAGACCGAGACCAAGCTCGCCACCGCCTGGGCCGCGATCGCCGACGCCGCCCACGACGAGACGCACGTGGTCCTGGAGGTAACCGAACCGTGACCGCCCTCACCGACCGGCAGGCCGAAGTGATCCGCCTCACCGCCGAGGGATACACCCCGATTCGCATCGCCGGAATCCTCGGCATCGCAGCCAGCACCGTCCACGGTCACCTTCGCCGGGCCCAGCAGAAGACCACACCCCCACCGCCACCTCCGCCTCCGCCCGCGCCCCGCCCCGTCGACCCGCTGCTCACCCTCGCAGCCACCGCCAGCCAGCGCCCACTCACCCCGGACGAGACCCGTCTCCTCACCAGGCTCATCCGGGACTACCACCGCCTCCGCGCCCTCACCGCCGACTACGAGCAGACCATCACCAGCCAGCGCACCGAGCTGATCCACACCCGCGCGTCGCTCGCCGGCACCGCCAAAGCCCTCCGCACCGTCACCGCCCGCGCCACCCATGCCCTGCCCTGACGACGAGTGGGACCCCGCCCTCCTCTTCGACGACCCCGACGACGAGTTCCCCCTCGACCCGCCACCCCGCCCCATCCATGACGTCATCCGCGACCTCGACGACTACCAGCCCAGCTGACCGCAACCCCCGCACAGGAGACCGGACATGCTCACCCCCGCCGCCACCACCCGCCTCGCCCGCGAGCTCACCGAGATCCCCGAACTGATCGTCCGCACCCACCTCGCCCTCCAGCCCGCCGCAGGCCGACGCGGAGCCCGAGTCTCCGGTGCCACCCGCACCGCACCGCTGCCCTGCCGCCTGGACGTGCTCTCCACGATCGGCCCCACCGCGGCCGCCGTCCACGACGGCCACCACGACCAGGCCGCGACGCCCAGCGTCGGCATCCTCGCCGGATGGGCCGAGGTGGTGCTCGACGACCGCCGGCGGGCCAACGACTGGTCCGCCTGGGTCCGGCCGGCGTCCGGCGCCACCGAGCGCACTGCCTCCGTCGCCATCAAGGTCCTGCTGCTGCACCTCGACTTCGCGGCCCAGCGCGACTACGCCCGCGACCTCGCCAACGAGGTCACCGACCTCCACCGCCACCTCGCCCGCGTCACCGGCTGGACCCCCGCCCCGCCCCGCCCGGTCCGGATCGTCTGCCCGCTCTGCGACCTCCTCACCGTCGGCGAGCGCACGGACGGAATCCGCCAGTGCACCAACCCCGCCTGCCAGCACGAGCTGACCATCGAGCAGTACCAGGTGCTCGCCGAACAGCGACTCACCCGCGCCGCCTGACTCACCCCGAGGCCACCCACCCATGACCGCCACACCCGACCTGACTCACGCCATCACCGCCGCACTCGCCGGCCCCCACGTCTACCGCACCACGATGCCGCCCCAGGGCGGCCCCGAACTCACCGCGCTGAATCAGCTGAATCAGGCGACTCAGGGCCGCCGATCCACGCTCCCCGACCACACGATCGTTGCTCTCCACCGCTGCTGGTGCCGCCGCACGTCGACACGCGCCGCCGCCGCCGAGTGCGGCGTGAGTCAGGCCACCGCCGGCCGCTACTACCGCCGATTCAGGAGCGCCGCGCAGTAGCCGCTTGCACATGATCCACCCGGTGTGTCACGCTGCTGACAGCACCACACGTGCGCCTACATCACGAAGGGCCCGGAGCAACGCTCCGGGCCCTTCGTCGTTCCCCAGGGAGGCAGCATGGACCACCTGCTGACCGGCCCCGAGGTCGCCGCCCTCTGCGGCGTCGACCCCGCCACCGTCCGAAAGTGGAAGGAGCGCGGCATCATCACCCCCGACGGGCTCGACGATCGCGGCCGCCCCCTCTACCGCCAGCTCACCGCCGCCCGGGCCGAGCGGGCCACCCGCGACCGAGCGCGCCGCACCGTCGGCTCCGTCGCCGCCTGACCTACGGCACCAACGGCCCCTCGCCCACACCGCGCCGCTTCGGCTCCTCCTCCACCGGGTTGGCCGGGACGGTCGCTTCCAGCTTCGGACGCGCGGCCAGACCACCGAACAGCCCCGCGGCCCCGGCGGTCAACAGCATCCACGCCGGCGCCTGCCGCTCGCTGATCTTCAGCGTGCACTCCGCCGACACGTCCCGCGAGTAGCTCGACTCCTTCGGCGACCACGGCGACCCGCAGTCGTCACCCACCGGGAAGAAGCCCAGCGCGAAGCCCCCGGCGGCCAGCGTCAGCCCGCCCACGATCACACCCTGCGTCACCTGAGACGCCATCACGACCCCCTCGGTCCAGAGGGCGCACAGCCTAGAGGCAGGTGATCCGAAGTGGCCAGACGCAGAGCACGCACCGTCTGCACCGTGCCCGGCTGCCCCACGATCACCGACAGCGGCCGCTGCCCCGCCCACCGCGCCGAGGCCGACCGGGCCCGCGGCACCACCACCCAGCGCGGCTACGGTCAGCAGCACCGCACCCGCTTCCGCCCCGGCGTCCTCGCCCGCGACCCGCTGTGCGTGTGCACCGCGCAGGACCACGGACACGGCGCCCCGTGCGGCCAGCCCAGCCGGCACGCCGACCACCACCCGCTCAGCAGACGCGACCTCGTCGACGCCGGCCACGACCCCGACGACCCCGCCCACGGCCGCGGCCTCTGCCACAGCTGCCACAGCCGCGAGACAGCAGCGCATCAGCCCGGAGGGTGGAACGCATGAGCACGGTCCTGCTGACCATCACACCCACGCAGATCGACAAGCACCGCGAGCTGCTGTGCCACTGGCTCACAGCCAACGGCATCGCCCCGGAGGACGTGTCCGCCGACCTGCCGCTCACCATCGAGCAGACCGCCGACCACAGCGTCATCTGCTACCACGAGCTCCAGCGATCCAGCACCGGCCACAAGCTGGTCGACCCGGACAACCGCAACCGCGTCTGGACCGTCCGCCGTACCGTCGACCAGCAGGTCCTGATCCCCGGGGTCGTCGTCTCCCAGGTCGACGTGACCGCACTCGGCGACCTCGGCGCCAGCTACATCACCGTCTACCGGATGCCCGCCAGCACCGATGGGTGAGCACATGGTGGAGCTCTACCGGCTGCCCGGAGGCGGCCTGATGGTCGCTGAGGAGCACACGTGGACCGCCGAGGAGTGCCCGGCCGTCCAGTGTGCCCTGGCCGGCCGGTCGCTACCTGCTGGCTCCCTCTGGCTGTCAACCACGGAGGGTGACTGACCCCAGGGGGGTGACCCCCTCCGCCCAGCCCGGCGGGACCCGCGGGGGAGGTATCTCGCGGCGTGTACGGGTCTGGGGGTTCCCGGCGGCCCCGATCGGCTACCCACAGCAACGACTGGAGAGGAGGCGATCAGCTATGGCTGGTGTCGGTCCCACGCCAAACCCGAACCACCGCCGCCGCAACGGCGACGCGCCCGTCGGCACCGTGCTGCCGGCCGAGGGCTACACCGGACCGGCCCCCGTCCTGCCGGGCGGCCACGACTACGACTCCCGCACGCTGGCCTGGTACGACACCTGGAAGGGGTCGCCGCAGGCCGCGACCTTCCTGGCCACGGACTGGCAGCGACTGCACATGCTCGCGCAGTTGGTCGAGTTGTTCTGGGCAGAGCCGAAGAAGGAGCTGCTCGCCGAGATCCGGCTGAACGAGGCCGCTCTCGGCGGAACGGCGGCGGACCGGCTGCGGCTGCGCTGGTCGCTCGGCTCGGCCGAGGTCGGCAAGGGGGCGACGCGTGCCGCCGAGCGTGCCGCCGCCCGCCGCTCCGCCGGGGACGTTCGGGACAGGCTTCGGGCGGTCGGTGACGAATGAGGCGGCCCGGCGTCCGGCGCTCCCTCGGGTACGCCGTCGCCGACTGGATCGAGTACTACCTCCTCCACGGCCCCGGCGACGTGCAGGGACAGCCGATCGAGCTGGACGTCGAGATCCTGCACTTCCTGGCGTGCACGTACGCGGTCGACGGCGAGGGCCGACGGCGCTTCGACGAGGTGCTGCTGTCCCGCGCGAAGGGCCGCGCCAAGTCGGAGATCGCCGGCGCGATCGCCTGCGCGGAGGCGCTGGCGCCGGTGCGCTTCGACCACTGGGCCGAGCCGGGCGAGGTCTCGGACTGGGGCTACGAGTACGCGCCCGGCGAGCCGGTCGGCGTCCCGATCACGTACCCGTTCATTCGGTGCCTAGCGACCGAGGAAACCCAGGTCGGCAACACCTACGCGAACATCACCTACATGCTCGCGCACAGCGAGCGGATCGCCGAGGACTACCCCGGCATCGACATCGGCAACGACTGGCAGACCTCCACCCGGGTGTTCCTCCCGGACGGCGGCGAGATCCGCCCGTCGACATCGTCCTCGGCGGCGAAGGACGGCGGCAAGGAGTCGTTCTCCGTCGCGGACGAGACGCACCTGTACGTGCTGCCCGAGCTGCGGGGCATGTACGAGACGGTCGAGCGCAACACGATGAAGCGCAAGGCGGCCGAGCCGTGGTTCCTGCAGACCAGCACGATGTACGCGATCGGCGAGGACTCGATCGCCGAGCGGACTCACCGCAACGCCAGGTCGGGCAAGGCGCCGCGGCTGTACTTCGACCACAAGCAGGCGCCCGCCGCCCTGTTGGAGGACGAGGCGTACGACGACCCGGTCCAGTTGAAGGCCGGCCTGATCGCGGCGTACGGCCCGTTCGCCGCGCACATGGACCTGGACCGCATGATCGCCCTGGCCCGCAAGCCCACCCAGGACCGGGCCAAATTCAGGAGGTACTTCCTCAACCTGCCGGTCAGCCTCAGCGAGACGTGGCTGTCGAAGCACCTGTGGGAGCGGTGCGCGCTGCCCCAGGACGTCGAGCCGGGCGAGCTGATCACGGTCGGGTTCGACGGCAGCGACCACGACGACTGCACGGCGATCACCGCGTGCCGGGTGTCCGACGGCTACGTCTTCACCCCGCGGTTCCCGGACGGCCGTCCGATGATCTGGACGAAGTGGGACGACGGCGACCCCGACGCGTGGCGGGTCCCGCGCGCCGAGGTGAAGGCCGGCATGACCTACGTCTTCGACACCTACCGGGTGGCGCGGGCGTACGGGGACCCGCCGGACTGGCGGGACGAGTGCGACGACTGGTCGGCCGAGTTCGGCGAAGACACCTTCCTCATCTTCGAGACGCGGATCGCGACCCGCATGTGCCCGGCCCTGGACCGGTTCAAGACGTCCGTGCTCGCAGGCGAGCTGACCCACGACGGCCACCCGACGATGGCCGACCACGTCGGCAACGCCAAGCCGATGAGGCGTCCGGGCGGGCTGGTCGCGATCGCCAAGCCGTCCCACGACCGGAAGATCGACAGCGCGGTGACCGCCGCGCTCGCCGTCGAGGCCCGTGCCGACCACCTGCGCCGCGATGCCGGCGGTACGGCCTCGTCCTCGTTCACCGGCTACAGCTGACCAGGAAGGGGGGCTCGCATGGCCATCTCCGAGCGGGAGGCCCAGGTCCTGGTCCGTCGGCTGGAGGACCAGCTGGACCGGCGCCAGGGCGACATCACCCACTGGAACGACTTCTACAAGGGCAAGCACAACCTGGGCTTCGCGTCGGCCCGCTTCAAAGAAGCGTTCGGCGGCCTGTTCGCCGACTTCTCGGACAACTGGTGCGGCATCGTCTGCGACGCGCCCGCCAAACGCATGACCCCGCTGGGGTTCCGGTTCGGGGGCGACGGCGACGGCGAACCGGCCCGGGCCGACCGCGACGCCCAGCGGTTCTGGCAGGCCAACGGCATGGACGCCTGGGCCCGCATCGCGCACACCGAGATGATGGTCAAGGCCCGCGCGTTCGTGCTGGTCTGGGCCGAGGACCCGGACGACAACGAGACCGGGCCCGAGATCACGGTCGAGGACGCGACCCAGTGCATCGTGGCGTACGAGCCGGGTAACCGGCGCCGCCGCAAGGCCGCGCTGAAGCGCTGGGCGGACGACGACGGCTCCGTCTACGCCACCCTGTACCTGCCGGACCAGATCTGGAAGTGGCGCCGGCGCGCGGCCCTGGCCTCCGGGCTGGTCCTGCCCGCGGGCGCGGAGCTGCGCGGCTGGACGCCCCGGTCCGACGGCAAGCTCGACCCGGCCGTCATCGCCAACCCGCTCGGCCGGGTACCGATGCTGGAACTGGCCAACGCCCCGCGCCTGGTGGACCCCTCCACACCCGAACACGCCCAGGTCATCCCGATGCAGCGGGCCGTCAACAAGCTGATCATCGACCTGCTGACCGCCTCGGAGGACGGCGCATTCCCGGCCCGCTGGGGCACGGGCATCGACCTGCCGAAGGACCCGCGCACCGGCCAGGAGATCGACGACCCGGAGCTGTGGCGCCTGTCACTGTCCAAGATGCTGCGCGCGAGCTCACCGGACGCGAAGTTCGGGAACTTCGCAGCCGCCGACCTGCGCAACTTCCGCACCGGCGTCGAGCTGCTGGTCGAGCACATCGCCGCGATCAGCTCGACCCCCGCCACGTACTTCATGGGCAAGGTCGAGAACGTCGCCGCCGACGCGCTGACCGCTTCCGAGGCCGGCCTCATCTCCAAGACGAAGGACAAGACGTCCTTCGTCGGGGAGACGTGGGAGGAGATGGCCCGCCTGTGCTTCCTCGTCGAGGACGACAAGAAGCGCGGCAACGACCCGCTCGCGGAGACGATCTGGGCCTCGGTCGAGTACCGGACCGAAGCCCAGCACGTCGACGCGGTCCTGAAGAAGAAGTCCATCGGCGTGCCGTGGCGCCAGCTCATGGAGGACCTCGGCTACACCCCGACCCAGATCGACCGCATGGAGGCGATGCTGGAGCAGGACGCCAACCGGGCCGCGAGGGCCCTGGCGTTCTCCGGCGTCGACGACCCCGGCCCGCTGGAGCCTGCGGGCGACCCGGCGGCCGCAGGGGTGGCCTGATGCCCGCGCTGGAGGTCTCCGAGCAGCGGGCGGCCCGCCAGCGCGCCGTCACCGCACGGGCGGTGGCCTCCGCCGACGCCCTGTGGGCCCGGGTCGACGGCCGACTGATCCGAGCCTCCTGGCAGCAGGTCGCCGAGCAGATGTTCGCCGTCCTTGTCGCAGCCCAGCAGGCGAGCGCGGGCGGCGCCCAGGACTACGTGGCGGCCGCCGTGCTCGCCGCCGGCGCCGCACCCGACCCGGCCGGGGAACTCAACGTGGCCGCGTTCGCGGGCCTGGCCGCCGACGGGCGCGACCTGCGCTCGCTCCTGGAGCTGCCCTCGATCACCGCGGTCACCGACGTCGCCGCCGGCCTGCCCGCAGACCTGGCCCTCCAGCGAGGCCGCTCCCAACTCCTGCGCACGGTCACCTCGGAGGTCACCGACGCGGGCCGGGTCGCCTCCGGGGCCGGCATCGTCGCCGACCGCCGCTGCACCGGCTACGTACGCGTGGTGGGCGGCCGCGGGTGCGCGCGCTGCATCATCCTGGCCGGGCAGGTCTACGGCAGCGCCACCGCGTTCGACCGGCACCCCAACTGCCAGTGCATCCACGAGCCGACCGTACGGGGGCGCCGCGGCGCGCACCTGGAGCCGCGGCGCTACTTCGACAGCCTCTCCCTCTCCGAGCAGCGCAGGCGGTTCGGCGAGAAGGGCGCCCAGGCGATCCGGGACGGCGCCGACATCGGACAGGTGGTCAACGCGCGCCGCAAGGGCAGGTTGTACACCACCGCCGACGGGGTGAAGGCGACCCGAGAGGGCACCACGAAGCGCGGCACGTTCTACCGGCGCGAGCGCGCCCGGGCGATCGCCGCAGGCCGGGTACCGGCCGACATCGGCCGCCGGTTTCAGCTCCGCTCGGCGCGGCTGATGCCGGAGGAGATCTACCGGCTGGCCGCGACCCGCGACGAAGCGATCGAGCTTCTGCGCCGGTACGCCTACCTGATCTGACCCCCCGGGCGGCGCGACGCCGCCCACGACACCACGGAGAGCGCGATGCTCGACACCACCCTGCCCCTGCACACCCTGACCGGCCTGCGCGCCGTCGGCTGGCGACGGCCCCGGTTCGGCGAGGACGGCCCCCAGCCGATCTGGCCCATCCGCGGCGGCGACGGCACCGACGACGACGGGCAGGACGACGGCGACCAGGGCGACAACGACGAGACCGATGACGACCAGGACGACGACCGCGACGGCGACGACCAGGACGACGAGAAGGATCTCGGCGACGCCGGCAAGAAGGCCCTGCGCGAGCTCCGCAAGGAGAACCGCCAGCTGAAGTCCCAGCTGCGCACCGCCCGGCAGGACGGCGGCCGGCAGGACGACACGAAGAAGGACGACGACAAGGACCCGGAGGCCCTGCGCGCCCAGGCTCGCGAGGAGGCCCGCGCCGAGGTGTGGACCGAGCGCGTCGAGGCCGCGGCGATCGCGTCCGCCGCCGGCCGTCTGGCCAACCCGCAGCTCGCCGCGCGCCTGCTCGACCTGTCCGACATCCCGACGAACGACAAGGGCCGACCCGACCGCGACGCGATCAACGAGCTCATCGACGAGCTCCTGGAGGACGAGCCTTACCTGGCCGCCCGGTCCGAGAAGGACGGCGGCGGCCGGCGGTTCGCCGGCGGCGCCGACGGCGGCGCCCGCAAGCCCCCCACCAAGCGCGCGGCCAGCCTCGGCGAGGCGGTCGCGGCCCGTCTGGCCGCACAGTCCGGCCGATAGGAGAAACCCATGCCCGTGACGCTCGCCCAGGCGAAGCTCAACGCGACCGACGACATCGACCGGACCGTCATCGACGAGTTCGCGAAGTCGTCCTTCCTGCTCGACAGCATGACGTTCGACGACGTCGTCAACGTCGGCGGTTCCGGCGGGACCCTGACCTACGGCTACCTGCGCCTGATCACCCAGGCGAACGCCGACTTCCGCGCGATCAACTCGGAGTACACCCCGGGCGAGGTCACCAAGCAGCAGTACACGGTCGACCTGAAGCCCCTCGGCGGGTCCTTCCAGATCGACCGCGTCCTGAACGCCGTTGCCCGGGCCGCCGAGACGACCCTGCAGATGCAGCAGAAGATCAAGGCCGCCCGCGCGAAGTTCGCCGACGCCGTGATCAACGGCGACACCGCGGTGGACGCCAACGGCTTCGACGGCCTGTCCAAGATCCTCACCGGTAGCTCCACCGAGTACCTCCCCCTCGGCAACGGCGTGTCCACCGGGTACGTCGACTGGACCACGGTCAGCGACAAGGCCGGTGCGCTGGCCGCGCTCCGGCACGTCGACACCTGGCTGTCCACCATGGACGAGGCGCCCGGCGCGATCCTCGGCAACAAGAAGACCCTGGCACTCTTCAAGACCCTGGCGATCTGGAGCGACCAGTACGACAAGACCCAGGACGCCTTCGGCCGGCCCATCGAGCGCTACAACGGCATCCCGCTGGTCAACCCCGGTGCCAAGGCGGGCAGCAACAACGACGTCATCGGTCTGGTGACCCGCGACCCGGACGCGGGCGGCGCGGGCGGCAACATCACCAGCCTCGGCGACCTCTACGCCGTCCGGTTCGGCCTGGACGCGTTCCACGGCGTCTCCATGGCCGGTCAGCCGCTGGTGACCTCGTGGATGCCCGACTTCAGCACCTCAGGCGCCGTCAAGACCGGCGAGGTGGAGCTCGGCCCGGTCGCCGTGGCCCTCAAGGCCACCCGGGCCGCCGCGGTCTTCCGCAACATCAAGTCGGCCTGAGCGAGGAGAGCACCGTGGCCACCATCCGCACGCCCGTGCCCGGCTACACCGGGCCGGGCCCCGGCAACATCCACTTCATGGACGGCACCGCCGAGACCGACGACGAGGCCGTCATCGGCTACTGCCGGGGCGCCGGCTACGAGGTCGACGGCGAGATCCTCAACCCCCTGCGGCCCGTCGCGCCCGCGGTGGACGCCCGGGACGTCACGGTGCGGCGCGTCGGCGCCCCGCTGCGGGACGCCGCCGTCGACCCGCGCGCTGGCGACCACCAGGCGCCGACCGGCGCCGGGGCGGGCGACCCGCACGGTCCGGCCGTCACCGCACCCGGCCTGACCACCCACACCCCGCCGGCCCCGCAGGAGGAATCGGCCCCGCCGGTGGAGGGAACCGGCGAGCTCCAGCGTCCGGTGCAGGCCGCGCCGGTCGCCGAGTGGCGCGCCTGGGCGCTGGCCCAGACCGAGGCCGACGACGAGGCCGGGCGGGCCGAGATCGAGAAGGCCACCAAGGCGGAGCTGATCAAGACGTACGGGGGCTGACATGCTCGGCGCGTTCGCCTCGGTGGCCGACCTGATCGGCCGCCTGCCGCCCGAGCGGGTACTGAGCGTCGAGGAGCAGGCCCAGGCCGAACGGCTCCTCGGCGACACCTCCCACCTCATCCGCATGACCGCCGGGTACCAGCAGATCAGCCGCGTCGACAACGACACCGTCGTCCTGCGCGGCTCCGGTGGCCCGTGTCTGACGCTGCCCCAACGCCCGGTCCTCGCGGTCACCGCCGTCGCCGGGCTGACCGCCGACCAGTGGGAGTGGGACGGCGGTGACAGGCTCACCCGCCTCGACGGCTGTGTGTGGCGGGGCGCCACCACCGTCACCTACTCCCACGGCCTGGACGAGGACCAGCCCGCCTACCAGGTCGCCCGGGCGATCTCCTGCGACGCGGTCAAGCGGACCCTGCTCAACCCCACGATGATCCGCCAGCACGCCGTGGACGACTTCTCGGAGACCCTGGCGGACGCCCGGGCCTCCCTCCTCGATGGCGAGGCCGAGACCATCCGGCTCGCCTTCGCCGGACCGAAGGTGAGCGTGAGCGGATGACCACCGAGGCCGCCGCCCTCACGGCCGGTCGGGCGATGGCGGAAGCCCGGATGCAGGAGAGCATCCGCCTGTCCCACCCCGGGCCCGACGTCTACGACCCCGTCACCGGCGAGACCACCACCTCGTCCACCCTGCTCTACACCGGCAAGGCGCAGGTCAAGCCGCTCCAGAGCATGCCCGAGGACGTCCAAGCCGGCCAGCGTGAAGCCGTCCTGATGCGCTACGAGGTGAAGCTGCCCTTCGCCGCCGTCCCGGCCGCCCCGGTCCTGCCCGGCGACACGGCCACCGTCGACACCAGCCCCGACCCCCGAATGCCCGGTCTCGTGCTGCACGTCACCGGCGTCGCCTACAGCGCCACCGCGACCGCGTGGCGGATCAGTGCGGAGGACCGGTCGTGAGCGCGGACATCAGCGGCCTGGAGGCCGTCATCCGAGACCTCGCCCGGGCGGGTGCCGAACTGGACCGCGAGTGCCGGCAGGTCGTCAGCCGCGGCGCACTGAACGTGAAGCGTGACTGGGCGGCCAACGCGCGGGCCACGGCCGGGCGGTACGCGCCGCACTACCCCGGCACGATCGGCTACGACCCCGAGGTGCTGCCCGGCGGCGGCCCCGCGGCGGTCATCGGCCCCGACAAGGGCGCGAAGCAGGGCTCGCTCGGCAACCTGCTGGAGTTCGGCTCCTCGAGGAACGCCCCGCACAACGACGGCGGCCGGGCCCTGATCGCGGAGGAGCCGCGCTTCGTGGCCGCTGTCGAGCAGCTCGCCCGGAGGCTGCTGTGAGCGTCCCCGTGCCGGAGGACCTGCCGCACGTCCTCGCCGCGAAGGCCGCCATCGCCGCG
Organism: Kitasatospora sp. NPDC058406; assembly: GCF_042722765.1. Classification (NCBI taxonomy): domain Bacteria; kingdom Bacillati; phylum Actinomycetota; class Actinomycetes; order Kitasatosporales; family Streptomycetaceae; genus Kitasatospora; species Kitasatospora sp. NPDC058406. The sequence continues at coordinate 18,632 of NZ_JBHXKE010000012.1, read as the reverse complement.
GCCGGGCTGACCGTCTACGTCGGCGGCGCCCCGCCGGGTGCCGCCCTGCCCAAGACGTACGTGGTGCTGTACCCGTCGCCCGGCATCGAGTCCGCGGCGAGCCTCGCCGACGACCGGACCGACCTCGATCTCCCGCTGCAGGCGACCGCGGTGGCCAGCACGCCCGAGGGCGCGATCGGCACGGCCGGCCGCGTCCGGCGTGCCCTCACCGCAGGCCTGATCGTGGACGGCCGGGTGTGCTGGCGCCCCAGGACGCTCGGCGGCCCGCCCCTGCAGCGGGACGACGACGTCACCCCGCCCTGCTGGTACCTGCCGGTCCAGTACGGGCTCCGATCCATCTCCGACTGATCTGGAGGGCCTCATGGCCACGCTCACCCCTGCCGCGATCGCCGCGGCCGGCACCCTCGAATCCCCGGTCGCCGCGTCCGCCGGCGGCGACAAGGTCGCCCCGGTCGGCGACCGCGTGTGGGTGGAGGTGACCAACGGCGGCGGGGCGCCGATCACCGTCACCGTCCCGTCCTACGCCGCCGTCCGCGGCCAGGCCGCCGCCGACCGCACCGTCACCATCGCCGCCTCCGCGACCAAGAAGATCCCGATCTTCGCGGAACTCAACACCAACCCGTCCGACGGGCTGGCCTCGATCTCCTACTCCGGCGTCACGTCGGTGACCGTCGCCGCCTACCGGTCCTGACCCGTCCCCGCACCTCGTTCCCGCTCGCCCCGTGCCATCGGCCGGGGCGCTTCTCATGCCCGAGGAGTCTCCTGTGTCCGACCTCATCAGCGACGGCCTCACCAAGGTGGTGTGGTGCGCCTCGCTCTCCAGCCAGAGCGCACCGGGCGCCACCGAGCTGAACGCCGCCCCCGACTACACCCTGCGCATCACCCCCGACGGCCTGAAGGCCGACCCGTCCACGGCCGGTGTCGACACCGGCAGCCTCGGATCCACCACCGACACCGAGGAGGTGGGCCGGGTCAAGTGGGACCTGGAGCTGACCTTCAAAATCGGGTCGACGCCCACCGAGCAGCTGCCCTACACCACCCTCACCCGCGGCACCCACGGCTTCCTCGTCGTGCGCCGCGACATCCCGTTCGCCACCGCGTTCGCCAGCGGCCAGTCCGTGGAGGTGTACCCGGTCGCCTGCGGCCAGCGGGCCCGCAAGTCCCCGGCGGCCAACGAGGTCGCCAAGTACAGCGTCCCGCTGAAGGTGACGTCCGAGGCGACCCCGGATGCGGTGGTCGCCTGATGGCCGGCAAGGGACCCGCCCCGCGCCCGGCCGGGCCGGACATCGAGAGCATCATCGCGAACGCGACCCTGCGCGAGACCACCGTGCCGCTGTGCATGGCCGGTCACCTCCAGGGCGAGTACGAGGACCTGGAGCGGCAGCTCACCGCGGCGGCCACCTTCGTCGGCGACTCCCTCGCGGGCAGCCCGACGACCACGATCGCCGTGCGCATGGAGGAGCTGCGGGCCGAGATGGCCGAGCACCTGGTCGAGTACCGCTTCCGCGCGCTGGTGCCCCAGGCGTGGTCGGACCTGCTCGCCGCCCACCCCGGCGACGCGGGCCGCCTGTTCGACCCGGACACGTTCGGGCCCGCGGCCGTCGCCGCGTGCGCCGTCGCACCGGTCATGACCGTCGAGCAGTACCAGCGGCTGGACAAGAAGCTGACGGCCGGCCAGCAGGAGGCCCTGTTCGACGCCGTGTGGAAGCTGAACACCAGCGTGGTGCAGGCCGTCCCTTTTTCGTTGCTCGCCTCCGCGACCGCCGCCTCCCTCACCGCCGGGAAGTAGAGGCCGCCCGCGCCTGGGGCGTCCCGAGGTCGGTGTTCCTGGGCCGGGCGCCCGGGCCCGGTGAGGCGCTGTGGACCGACTCCGATCGGGCGTGGGCGCTCGCTCTCCTGCAGGTCGAGGACGAGACGTGCCGCGGCTGCGGCCAGCCGCTCGGCGAGTCGACCAGCCCCGAGTTGGAGGAGGGGTGGACGGCCGAGGTGATCCGCTGCCACGCCTGCACCACCGCCGCCTACACCACCCGCGCGTTCCAGAAGGACGGCGACAGCGACGGCGTCCACGTCCACGTCCACCGGAAGGAGGGCCGCCGTGGCTGACCGCACCGTGACCGTCCGCCTCGGACTGGACAACTCGGCCGCGCGCCGGGGCGCGACCCAGTCGGAGCAGGACTTCCGGCGGGTCGGCCAGGCCGCTCGGGCGTCGGCGGACCAGCAGGAGTCCGCGTTCCAGCAGGCCGCCGCGTCCGCGCAGCGCTCCTTCGAGCAGACCGCGGCCGCCGCCCGCACCTCGGGCCGATCCACCCAGGAGTCCCTCGCGGCCACGACGGTCAGCGTGGAGCGGCTCGGCCTGGTGACCGCGGACATCCCGGCCGTCTTCCGGGCGGCCGGGATGTCCGCCGCGGGCGCGTTCGGCGAGATCTCCACGTCGGCCACCGGCGCCTCCGAGGCTCTGTCCCGCACCGGTGCCACCACGGTGAGCATGTCGGCGACCGCAGGCGAGGCACTGGCCCGGCTCGCCGCCACCGGCACCGGCAGCCTCGCCGAGGTCACCGCTGCCGCCCGGCCGGCGGCCGCCGCGACCGAGCGGATCGCGGCCGCCGCCGGGCCGATCCCGGCCACCTTCCGGGCCGCCGGGGCGTCCGCCACCCGCTCCCTCGACGGGATCGCCGTCTCGGCGACGACCGCCAGCCAGGCCCTGGCCCGCACCGGCACCACCACGGTGGCCCTGTCCGGCGAGGCCTCGGCCGCGCTCGGCCGGCTCGGCGCGGTAGGCCGCTCCGCCCTGACCGAGGTCACCACCGCGGCCCCGCCGGCCGCCGCCGCCACCCGGGGCATCGCCGCCGCCGCGGCCGAGATCCCCCCGACGTTCGCCGCCGCCGGTGCCGCCGCGACCGGCACCCTGGCCCAGATCACCGCCGCCGGCACCCGCTCCTCGCTGGCTCTCGCGCAGGCCTCGACGACGCTCACGGCCAGCACCCTCGCGGCCGCCACCGGCGCCCTGCGCGCCAGCCAGCGCGTCACCGCCGTCGCCGGGGAGATCCCCCCGGCGTTCGCAGCCGGGGGCACCGCCGCGACGGCCTCGCTGGCGCAGATCACCGCGGCGAGCACCCGCTCGTCGCTCGCCATCGGCCAGGTCTCCACCACCCTCACCTCCGCCAACCTGGCCGCCGCCACCGGGGTGGAGCGGATCGGCCTCGCGTCCCGGATCGCCCTGACCGAGGCGGCGGCCGCCGCCGGCATCGTCACCGCCGAGGCCGCCGCCGCGCAGGCGTCGCTTTGGGGCCGCGCGCAGATGGCCGTCACGAGCTGGTCGGCCGCCACCCGCACGAATGCGGCGGCGGCCGGCTCGGCCATGGTGTCCGCGGCCGAGCGCGGCGAGAAGGCCTTCGGGACGATGCGCACCGCCGGCCTGCTGATGCTCGGCGCGTTCGCCGCGGCCTCGATCACTGCCGCCCGCTTCGAGAAGGCGATGAGCGGCGTGCAGGCCGTCGCGGGCGCCACCGCCGAGGACATGACCCGGCTGCGTGACGCCGCGCTGGACGCCGGACGGCAGACCGCCTACTCCGCGTCCCAGGCCGCGCAGGCCGAGGCCGAGCTCGCCAAGGCGGGCGTGTCCGTGAAGGACATCCTGGGTGGCGCGCTCAAGGGCGCCCTGGCCCTCGCCGCCGCCGGTCAGGTCGACCTCGCGGAGGCGGCCGTCGTATCCGCGCAGGCCATGAACTCCTTCGGCCTGAAGGGCAAGGACGTCACCCACATCGCCGACCTCTTGGCCGCAGGTGCGAACAAAAGTGCGGCCGACGTCCACGGGCTGGGCGAGTCCCTGCGTATGGGCGGTCTGCTCGCCCGCCAGACCGGCCTGTCCCTGGAGGACACCGTCGGCGCGCTGTCGGCCTTCGCGGACAGGGCGCTGATCGGCTCGGACGCCGGCACGTCGCTGAAGACGATGCTGCAGCGCCTGGTCCCGCAGTCCGACGAGGCGCTCGGCATCATGCAGCAGTTGGGGTTCTCCGCCTACGACACGGGCGGCAACTTCGTCGGCCTCACCAAGCTCGCAGGCAACCTGAAGAGCAGCTTCTCGGACTTGACGCCGGAGGCGAGGAACGCCGCGTTCGCGACCATTTTCGGCTCGGACTCCGTGCGCGCGGCGACCATCCTCTACGAGCTGGGCGCCGAGGGCGTCGACCGGTACCGCGACGCGGTCAACGATCAGGGCGCCGCGTCCCGGATGGCCGCCACCCAGCTCGACAACCTGGCGGGCGACCTGGAGGCGCTGAAGGGCGCCCTGGAGGTCGCGCTGATTCAGACCGGCACCGAGGCCAACAAGACCCTGCGGAGCATGGCCCAGTGGGTCACCGACCTCGTCAACGCCTACACCTCCCTGCCGAGTTGGGCGCAGAACTCGGCCGCGGGGGTCCTGGCGTTCGGCGGCGCGCTCCTGATCGCCGCCGGCGGCTTCATGCTGATCCTCCCGCGCATCGCGGCATTCCGCGCGGCCGTCACCAGCCTGGCGCTGACCATGCCGCGGCTCACGGCGGCGGCGACGGGCACCATGTCCGTCCTGACCGGCCCGTGGGGTGCGGCCATCGGTCTCGCGGTCGCCGCGCTGACCATCTTCGGCCTGTCCACGAAGGACGCGAAGCAGCAGACGCAGGACCTCACCGAGGCCGTCAAGGCCGACGGCAACGCGATCGGCGCGGCCACCAAGGCGTGGGTGGCGCACAAGCTGGAGACCGACGGGGTCCTCAAGGCCGCCCAGACGATGGGGCTCAGCACCGCTGACCTCACCGAGGCGATCCTCGGCAACGGCTCCGCCCTGGAGCGTGTCAACGGCCACCTCGCGTCCTTCCGGACCGCGTCCGGCGAGTCCACCAACGTGCAGTTGGCGGCCGTCGGCATCGCGAAGGACTGGCAGAAGAACCTCGACAAGGTCGACGGGTCACTGGGCAGCCTGACCGGCAAGGTCAACGACTCGGTGGCCGCCGCCAAGCGTGAGGCGGAGGCCACCAACGCGGCGGCCTCCGGCACCGCCAAGCTCGGCGAGGCCGCCCAGGTCACCGCCTCGGACCTGGCCGACACCCGGTCCGAGGCCGAGAAGCTGACCGACGCCCTCAACTCGCTGAACGGCGCGAACATCTCGTCGATGCAGGCCGCGATCCGTGTCGAGGAGTCCTTCGCAGGCCTGCGCAAGGAGGTCAAAGACTCGGGCAACGAGTTGGACATCACGACCGAGAAGGGCCGCAAGGTCAAGGGCGCGATCCTGGACGCCGCCGCGGCCGCCCAGGCGCACGCCGAGGCCGTGATGAAGCAGACCGGCAGCACGGAGCAGGCGACCATCGTGCTGGGCGAGGACGTCGAAGCGCTGAAGAAGGTGATGACCCAGGCGGGCTTCACCAAGCAGCAGATCGACAGCCTGACCATGGCCTACGCCCAGGTCCCGGCCGCCAAGCAGACGCTGATTACCGACCCGGGCGCACTCCAGACGATCAAGGACCTGCAGGACGTCAAGGCAAAGGTCGAGGACGTCCCGCCCGGCAAGAGCATCACGATCCGGGCGCCAAGCACCGACGCGATCCGCGACCTGCAGAGCATCGGCCTCACCGTCGAAAAGGTCCCGGGCACCAAGGACGTCAAGGTCACCGTCCCGGTCAGCGACGCCGTGTCGGGATCGACCCGGATCCAGCAGCTCATCAACTCGATCCAGGGCCGCACGGTGACCGTGAACGTGCAGACCGCCTACTCGGCGGGCCTGCACCGCGCGGGCGACCGCCCGGAGGAACAGGCCGCCGGGGCGATCCGGTACGCCGACGGCGGCCTCCGGATGGCCGCCAACGGCTGGGCCGACAGGGAGGCCATGGTCTCCAGCCGCCCGATCCTGTGGGCGGAGGCCGGGCGGGAGGCGTACATCCCGCTCGACCCGGCCAAGCGGATGCGCTCGATGATGCTGCTCGGCCAGGTCGCGAGCCTCTTCGACCAGCAGCTCATCCCGGCCCGCCCGTCCGCCCGGGACCTGATCCCGGCCCGGGCCCTGGCCGGGCCACCCGCTCCGGCCGCCGCCGGGCGCTCCCGCGGCGACACCACCATCATCCTCCAGGGCGCCCGCCAGACCGTCGAGGAGCAACTCGCCGACCTGGCGCGCCACATGGAGCACATCGGCTGAGAGGAGGTGGCGGTGGCCGGATACCCACCGGGCCTGGTCCTGGGCCGTCAGGTCACGCTCGGCGCCCTGCAGCTGGGCGTGGTCGACGGCGCCGGGGTCGCCTGGTCCGTCGGCAAGGACGGGCTGGGCGGCTGGGCCGGGCCCGCGACCCGCACGCAGTACTCGGACCGGCAGGCCGACCACGGCGTGTGGGCCGGGAGGACGTACCTGGGGGCGCGGGTCATCACACTGGCGGGCACGATCACGGCGCCCGATCTGGCAGCGCTGGACGGGGCGGTCGAGCAGCTGCTCGATGCGGCGGCGATCACCGACACGACGCTCACCGTCGCCGAGACGATCCCCAAGCAGGTGGTGGTGAGGCGGTCTGGGGAGCCCTTGGTCTCCTACGAGACGGACCGGGTCGCCCGGTACAGCGTGATGCTGACCGCCGAGGATCCGCGCCGGTACGCGACCGTCCTGCAGACCGGGACAGCGGGACTGCCGACGTCCTCGGGCGGGGTGACGCTGCCGATCACGCTGCCGCTCACCATTCCGGCGGGCAGCAGCGCCAGCACCATCACCCTCACCAACGCCGGGTCGATCGCGACTTGCCCTCTGCTCACCGTCGCCGGCCCGGCGCCCGGGTTCACCATCCTGACGCAGTACCCGGACGCGACCGTGCGCGCACTCACCTACTCGGACGCCCTGCTCGCCGGAGAGGTCCTGACCATCGACACCGCCACGCACACCGTGACCCTCACCGGCGGGGTGTCACGCCGCCGGTACCTGTCCGGCCAGTGGCCGCAGATCGGCCCCCGCCAGTCCGTCACGGTCTCGTGGACCAGCCCCGCCTACGACCCCGCCGCGCTGCTGACCGCCTCGTGCCGGTCGGCCTGGATGTGAGGAGCCCCGCCCGTGCCCACTGATCCGCTCTGGCTCCCGACACTCGGCTACGACGAGGGCGAGTTCCGCCTGATGGACTCGCCCCTCCTCATGTCCGACGGCACCGCGCGCGGCTCCAGGCCCGGCGTCCGCCCCGGTGACCCCGGGTTCAACGTGACCCTGGCCGGGACCGCGGTCAACGTCTCCGCCGGAGTGGCCTCCCTCCACCGGTCCGGCCAGGGTGTCTACCGGGCCCAGCTGCCGGCCAGCAACCCGGGCAACCTGGTCGCGGCCGACGGCACGTACAGCCGCATCGACCTGGTCTACCTGCGCGTCTGGGACACTGCGGTCGACGCCTCGGGCCTGAGGAAAGCCGACACGGTCTACCTGGCGGGCACCCCCGGGTCGACGCCGTCGGCCCCGACCCCGGCCGGCACCCAGATCTGGATCACGCTGGCCACGATCACCGTGCCGCCCACCGGCTCGGGCGGCACCGGTGCGGCCACCGTCTCCACCGCCGCCCGGCAGTACACGGTGGCACCGGGCGGTGTGCTGCCGGTCAGCCTGGCCGCCGACATCGCGGCCCCGGGCTCGTACGTCGGGCAGGCTAGGTTCAACGTCGCCCGGCTGGTGCCGGAGTACTGGTCCGGGTCGGCGTGGGCCGCCCAGGGCGACTGGGCGGCATACACGCCGGTCTGGACCGCGCCCGGCTCCAACCCCGTGATCGGCAACGGCACCCTCTTGGGGCGCTGGACGCGGATCGGGCGGACGATCATCTACAAGGGCCGGCTGGAGCCCGGCACCACGAGCACGGGCGGCGCCGGCACCTGGCAGATGTCCCTGCCGGTGGGCGCCGCGTCCGACAGCATCTTCACCGAGGGCTCCTGCGCCTACATCAACACCGGCGACAACAGCTACCTCGGCGTCGCGGAGATCGCCAGCGGCGGCACCGTGCTCACCTTCAACGTCAAGACCGGCCTGAACTCCAGCTCGGCGGCGCTGGTCACCACGTCGTCACCAGTCACCGCCAGCCTCACCACCAGCCTCCGCTGGACCATCACCTACGAGGCCGCCACGTGACCGGTGACCCGGTCGAACTGGCCTGGTACGGCTGCGACCTGCTCACCGGCGCGATCGCCGAGGAGCTGCCGTCGCTGACGCAGGGCGGCCCGATCGGCCGCCGTCTCGGCGCCTACACCTCGGCCGTCTTCGACCTCCACCTCGGCGGCGCGCCGGACGACTGGGAGGCGGCCACAGACCCCGGCCGCACGATGCTCGTCGCCGTCGATACAGCCACCGACCAGCCGACATGGTGCGGCATCACGCTGGTGCGCGAAGGCGGCTCGGAGGACAGCGTGCGCCTCGCCGCCGCCACCCCCGAGGTGTACCTCGACCGCCGCTACCCGGGCGACTACACCGCCAGCGGCCTCGACCAGACGTCGGTGATGGCCGCGCTCTCGGCCCCGGCACTGACCGGCGGCCCGCCCATCACCCTGGACACGGTGGCCTCCGGTACCGCGATCGACTACGCGGTCGTCGACGGCGACGACCGCGGGGTCCTGTCCTACCTCCAGGAGATCAGCGCCATGGCCGGCGGGCCCGAGCTGACCGTGGACGCCCTGTGGGCGGACGCCGCCCACAGCCGCGTCAGCCTCGTCCTGCGACTCCGCCCCACCATCGGCGTTCAACTCGCCCAGCCCGAGGCCGTTTTCGACATGCCCGGCTGCGTCGCCTCCTACTCCCTCACCGAGTCCTACGAGCGCGGCCGCGGCGCCACCTCGGTCACCGCGCGCGGCGACCGGGCGCTCGGCGAGCGGGCCACCAGCACCGCCCACACCGCCTCGGCGCTCCTCGCGGCCGGGTGGCCGCTGTGGGAGCACCGATGGTCCCCGGGCCAGGGCATCACGGACGCCGACCAGCTGGAGCGGCACGCCGCCGAAGCGATCGCCCTGATGGGCACCGGCACCAGGGCGTGGGCTCTGCAGGCGGTCGCCTCCCGCGCGCCCCGGCTCGGCACCGCCTGGGGCCTGGGCGACAGCGTGCGCCTGAACGTCGACTCCTCACCGAGGCACCCGGCCGGTGTCGACGTCGTCGCCCGCGCGTGGGGCTGGTCCCTCGACCCGGCCGCCGACCGACTCACCCCGATCATCCTGGAGGACGAGTGAGCAGCAGCATCCGAGACCAGCAGCTCCCGCGCGAGCCGTCGTGGCTGGCGCGCCGCATCGAGGAGGTGGCCGCGGCCCTCGACCACCTGCGGGCCCGCACCCCGGACTCGGCGGCCGCCGATGCCCTGCTGCCGCCGCTGGACGCGGACCTCTCCCGGTGGCCGCAGACCACCTCCACGACCTACACGCAGATCAGCCGCGCCTCCAACATCGCCTGGAAGAGGCGACTGCGCCTCATGGTGGCGACGACCACGTCCGGCGGGTCGACCGGCACCGTCCGCGTGCTCATCAACGGCGCCGTGTGGGCGACCGGCACCGCGGGCGCCACCCTCGACACCACCGCGCCCCTGCCCACCTCGGTCTCGATCGGCGATCAGTACCTGATCGCGATCGAGGCCGTCCGCACGTCCGGCACCGGGGCGGTCCACGCCCAGGTGCAGCTCATCCGCGCCACCGACTGAGGAGCCCTGTGCACACCGTTACCACCCTGCGCGCCGACACCCCGCAGCAGCTCGCCGAGCGCCTGGCGCCCCTCGCGGCGCAGGAGTTCATGGCCGGCCGGGCGGGCACCCTGTCGTCCGCGTCGGCCGGACAGCCGCAGATCCACGGCGACCTGTGGCTGCTGGCGCTCGCCCGGCCGAGCCTCGACCCCGGCGAGTGGGTCGTGTACGCGCTCACCCCGGCTGAGGACATCCCGGGTTGGCCGCACCAGACCGGCTACTACACGGGCGGTGTGCGGGACCCGCGCCAGATCGCCCAGGCCCTCGCCTCCGCCGGCCACCAGGTCGCGCTCCGCCGCTACAGCGGGCTCGCCGTGGCGTACACGGACCAGGACGTCCCGCTCACCTGACCACCCCGCCCCGCGCCGGATCGGCCGGGGCTTTCCCATGTCTGGAGGCCTGATGGCCTGGTTCCCCGGTGCGGAGAAGATGGAACTCCAACCCGAGTCGGACGAGCAGCCGGCGATCGTGCCGACGCAGCTAATCTTCCACAGCATCGCGGCGGCGTGGACGCCACGGCGTACGTACCAGTACTGGCGGGACTCGACGAATCTGGAGTCGCACTTCGGGGTCGGGTACGACGGGTCGGTCGGCCAGTTCGTTGGCACCGAGACGAGGGCGGACGCGAACGCGGCGGCGAACCGGCGGTCGAACGGGACCGGTGCGGTGAGCGTCGAGACCGCGAGTGACGACCAGGCGACCGACCCGTGGACGGATGCCCAGGTCGAGGCCCTGGTCCGGATCGGGGTGTGGATGCACCAGCAGCACGGCATCCCGCTCCGGATCTGCCGGACCGCCAGCGACCCCGGCTACGGGATCCACCGCATGTTCCCGGAGTGGTCGGGCGGCGGGACGGTCTGCCCCGGCGACGTCCGAGCCCGGCAGTTCCGAGAGCGGGTGTTCCCCGCGATCGTGGCCCGCGCGACTGGGGCGACCGCCCCGCCCACCCCCAAGCCCACTCCCGAGGAGGACCCCTTGGCCGGCATCACCATCGGCGACATCGAGGCCGCCGTCCGGCGCCAGCTCGACGCCACCCGCGACCTCGACACCCACTCCGTCCTGTACTGGCTGCTCCAGTCCCTGAAGCCGGACCCGGCCGATCCGGGCGACCACCCGCTCCGCTGGGTCGTCGGGCCGCTCGGGCAGGCCCTGCGGTCGCTGCCGCAGACCACCCAGGACCAGGTGCGCGCCGCGGTCGAGCAGGCCCTCGCCGACGGCCTGGAGCTCAACGTCACCACGAAGGGGAACTGACGATGCGCGACTCCACACGCCGTACGATCCGTACCACCGTCCAGACCGGTCTCGGCATCGCGGCTGCGCTGCCGCTGATCGTCCAGGCATCCGGCATCCCCGAGGCAACGCCCGGTGTCGGCGTCGGCCTGGCCGTAGCCGCCGGCGTCACCAAGGTGATGTCCCTGCCCGCGGTCGACAAGCTGCTGCCGCGCTGGCTGCGCGCCGTGCCGGACCCCGACGACGACGCGCTCACCCGGGCGGTCCGCGAGTGACCAGCCCGACTCCGGACCCTCTCACGACTATGGCGGTCAATCTGGCAGAGATCCGGGGCGAGCTGAACACCGGCCTCGCCAACATCAACGGGACTTTGCGCTTGCTCCAGCAGTCCGACCGCCACACGGGGCAGACGCTGGCCGAGCACGGCGCCACCCTCACCGACCACGAGCGGCGCATCGTCGACGCCGAGCGGGCCCGGGCCGCCGCCGAGGAGGTCCGGCAGTCGGACCGGCGGCGGGTGCAGGTGATGGCGGCGGTCGTCGGCATCGCCTCGGGGATCCTGACTGCTCTGGTCACTGCGCTGGCGATCATTCGACCGTGAAGCACCGCGCCCCCGTCCTCCTTCGGGAGGGCGGGGGCGGTTTCGCGTGTGGATGGAGATCTGCCGAACCCGCCCCTTCAACCGCTGGCAGCAGCCATCCTGGTAGCCCACCCGGCAGAGAGGGAGAGCACCGTGAAGCTCAAGTTCCTTGGCAGCACCAGCGAAGACGGTAAGTGCCCCACGCTGTACGAGACGGAGACCGGCGACATCGTGGTCCAGGGCTACCAGCTCACGGATCCCGAAGCCCTCGCCCAGTTGCGGAACGTGCTGCCTGGCGAGACCTTCGTTGTCGTCCCCCGCGACCTGCTGACCCGCTTCACTCCTAAGGTCTGACCCATGCCCAAGTTCATCAGCGACGCCCAGTTCGACCACTTCTTCGGCGACGGGTTCGCCCACACCGCATGGCGGTTGGAGAGCCGCCGCAGCTACGCGTCCGACCGCGCCGGAGACGGCTTCAAGCGGTGGCTACGCGGCGAGGACCCGCGGACGGACCCGACTCGCCCGTGGTGCCTGAACATCGCGGCGCAGACCGCGGCCGGCAAGCGCGTCGGGCGGGTGCGCATCGCTGACGACCCGATCACCGACGGACAGGCCTACCTGCTGCACGTCGGATGGGCCAACGTTCAGGCAGGCGAGACCATCGAGCACCTGCCACGGGCGACGGCCCGACGCCTGAACCTGCCGGAGCGCGACTTCTGGCTGTTCGACTCCAAACACTTGCTGGAGATGCACTTCGACCAGGACGACAACTACCTCGGCGCGGAGCTGATCGACGCCTCCGAGGCCGTTCTCGACGCGTGCCAGATCCGCGACCGCGCACGGCACTACGCCGTGGCCCGGGTCGACTTCGCTGACCGGGCGGCGTCCCGGGTGTGAGCGACTTCCAGCGGGCCCGTGAAGCCCTCGGGGTCCGTCTCCAGCAGCTTCGCGGCGACGCAGGGCTGACCGGCCGGGCTCTGGCCGCCGGCCTAGGGTGGCCCCACTCGAAGATCAGCAAGTTGGAGAACGGCCGCCAGACCGCCACACCCCACGACCTCGCCGCATGGGCCAAGGCGACCGGCCACCCCGCTCTGTCCGCTTCCCTGCAAGCCGATCTGAGCGCGCTGGAGACGCACTACCGGTCTTGGCGCCGCCGCCTGGCCAGCGGCCACCAGCCGGCCCAGCAGGAGGCCGGGGCCCAAGAGCGCGGCGCCCAGCTCGTGAGGGCCTACGAGCCGAACATCGTACCCGGCATGCTCCAGACCCCCGACTATGCCCGCCACGTCCTGCTCGCCTCAGCCGCGCTCCACCAGTCGCCCCGGGACACGGACGACGCCGTACGCGAGCGGATGCGCCGCCAGGAACTGCTGTACGCGCCCGGACGGCACTTCCGGTTCGTCCTCTGGGAAGGTGCGTTGAGAGCCCGGGTGTGCCCGTCCGGGGTGCTCGCCTCCCAGCTGGACCGGCTGTCCGGGCTGGTCGGGCTCGACACGGTCAGCATCGGGATCATCCCGTTCTCGGCCGACCTGCCGTTGACGCTGCGGCACGGCTTCTGGATCCACGACCAGTCGTATGTGACCGTCGAGACGATCAACGCCGCGCTGCATCTCGACGACCAGGCCGACGTGACGCTCTACCTTCGAGCCTGGGGGATGTACGAGCGGACCGCGGCCATGGGCTCTGAGGCCCGCCGCATCATCGTCGCGGCCCGTCACTCGCTCGGCGCAACCTGAGAAGCACCGGGAAGCACCGAGAACCCGCCTCGAAACATCGAGAAACACAGCCCCTTCGCTGAGAAACCCCGCCCTACCGTGCTGGATGCAACAGGCCAACCGCCTCCCCGGCACGGCCTGTCTGCCCGTACCCCAGCACGGCCAAGGGAGGACAGGCACATGGCCTTGACCAGCGACGAAGACTGGACCGTGAGCGTTGACGGGCGCCTGGACCCCCAAGCCCTACCGCCGACGGCGGCTCTGACCGCTGTCTGGCAGGCCGTCCGAGAGCTGGAGCTCGGGGAGCAGCAGCACGCCGCGCTGAAGCTTCTCTTCGGCACCGGGGGCACCGAGATGGTCGAGGCGGCCCTCGACGGCGGGACGCTCGACTTCCCGGTCGTCCTCCCGACCCGGCGGATTCTCATCCGGGTCCGTCGTGGCGACGGCCGGACCGCCAGGCAGAGGCATGCCGGACGGTACCGAGTGATGCAGGAGCCGCGGCAGGGGCGGAACCCCGGGCTGTGGGTGGTGGTGGACAGCAGGACGGGCGAGCCGGTCCGTGAGGAGGGGCGCGTCCTGCGGTGGGGCATCGCGGCAAGCGCGCAGTCCTGGATTAGCAGAGAGCTGGCCCGCGGCGACTACCAGGGGAAGGCTGGCCATGCCCACGCTTCCTGAGGAGGAGACCGACACGCCCCTGCCGGACGCGGGCCGCGTCGAGCTGGGGACGTGCATCGGCTGCGGGGCGCGGGCCGTGGGGTACTTCGTCGAACAGCGGCCGGGTCGTCCCGCGCTGGTCGAGCACTGTACCGGGGACGAGGCTCACCGCGACTCGCCGCAGTTGACGGCTGCCGCGGCGGTCTCGGTCGCCGCCGTCGTGCTGGTGTGCGTGCTGCTGCTGACCATCTGGCGCTGACCGCGCCCCACTCTCCACGAGGGAAACATCTTGGGAATCTTCCGCAAGTCCACCCCGCCCGCTGCTGCTGCCGTCGACCGCGCGGATGCGGCTGCCGCTCAGGCCGAGCTGGCCCGCTACTCGGTCGAGGACGGCGACGAAGGCGCCGCCGAGCACCGGCGGCGCAAAGCCGTTCGGGCGGCGAAGGGCCTCCGCCTACCTGCCCGCGATGAGTCGGAGGCCGACATCGACTGATCGGCCCCACCGGGCCCGGGCCGGGCGCCAGGATGGACGCCCGGCCGACCGGCCGGCAGAGAGAGGAGAGCTTCCGTGAGCGGCATCATCCCGCCCGACCGGCAGGGCCGGTGGGGCGTACGACGAGGCGGCGGCAGCCGCGGCCCCAGCCGGACACTCCGCCACCCCACCATGCCCCCGCAGGGAGTCCTCCCGGCGGTGCCCGAGGATCCGGACCAGCCGGACGAGACCGAGGAGAACGAGATGACGCCACAGAAGGATCCGAGCGGCGGCTCCGGCGGGATCGGCGGGCCGAAAGCTCCGCCGGCTGCGCCGAAGACCCCGCCCCCGCCCCCGCCGCCGCCATCGGAGTAGCCCCACCGCACACCAGGTCCTACTCGTCCCGGAACAGTCTCCAGGTGGCCACGCGTAAGCCCTGCGCGATCCGGTAGACCACGTCGATGCTGATGGCGTGGACGCCGTTCTCAGCCCTGCTGATCGTCCGGTGGTCCAGCCCCGCCCGGTCAGCGAGTTGGACCTGGGAGAGCTTGGCAGCCAGGCGGTGTGTACGGATACGTCGTCCCACCTCCCAGCGGTGGCGCTGAACCGGGTCATTGTGATCATCAGTGGGCACTAGCCAACGCTTACGGCCACTGACCTGCCGTGTCTTTGCCAAGCATGGCAAATCTGGCGACAATCAGTCGCCCCCCGACAGCTCCGCGAGGAGCCTGGAAGCGGTGCTGGAGGTTGCGTATCCCCCAGCACCGTCAGATGCCGATCACCGGCGTCCCGCCCCGGCGCCGTTTGGCGCCGGGGCGGTTTAGTGTGTAAGCAAGAGAGCCCCCGTCGATGTGCACGACGGGGGCTCTTGCGTGGTCGGCCTGCGGTTGTCCTCCCCGGCCGGCCACGTCTACGCGAAGGGGGCGTATCCGGCCGCGCGAAGCTCGACCGCCCCTACAGGAACGACTGTACGCGACGGACCTGACAGCGGCGCAAGGGTTTGTTGAACGTTCCTTTGCTTTCCCCTGGCGGGGTAGTGGACTTTTTGCGGACTCTCAAGATCAAAAAAGGGCCCGGAGCTTGATCGCTTCCGGACCCTTTCGCCTGGTCAAAGGCCCGAGCCCCCTGTCGGATTCGAACCGACGACCTACGCTTTACAAGAGCGGTGCTCTGGCCAGCTGAGCTAAGGAGGCATGGTGACCGTCCGCGACGTGGTCACGGCGGCACCGGGGGCAGTCTACCGGGCGTGAACGGGCCGGTGGGGGGATATCCGGGGGTTGGGCGGGAGCCGCCCCCGGGGAGCGGACGTGATGGAACCGATGCCGAATTCCGATCGGCCGGGGGCTGACAATCGGCGGAAGCGCAGGTAGCGTCGCCGGAAGCCGGTGCGCGCCGTGGTTCAGACCACGGCCGATCGAGCCGGCGACAGCGATTCCCCCACCTTTACTCGGATCGTCCGGCACGTTCCTGCCGGTGAAGGAGAGCACAGCCATGGCTTCTGTGACGTACGACAAGGCGACCCGTGTCTACCCCGGGGCCGACAAGCCCTCGGTGGACGCCCTGGACCTGGACATCGCGGACGGCGAGTTCCTCGTCCTCGTCGGCCCCTCCGGCTGCGGCAAGTCGACCAGCCTCCGCATGCTGGCCGGCCTGGAGGACGTCAACAGCGGCGCGATCCGCATCGGCGACCGCGAGGTCACCCACCTGCCGCCGAAGGACCGGGACATCGCGATGGTGTTCCAGAACTACGCGCTGTACCCGCACATGACCGTCGCCGAGAACATGGGCTTCGCGCTCAAGATCGCCGGCGTCAACAAGTCGGAGATCCGCGCCAAGGTCGAGGAGGCCGGCAAGATCCTCGACCTCACCGCGCTGCTGGACCGGAAGCCGAAGGCGCTCTCCGGCGGTCAGCGCCAGCGTGTCGCGATGGGCCGCGCGATCGTCCGCGAGCCGCAGGTCTTCCTGATGGACGAGCCGCTGTCCAACCTGGACGCCAAGCTCCGCGTCTCGACCCGTACCCAGATCGCCGGCCTGCAGCGCCGCCTGGGCATCACCACGGTGTACGTGACCCACGACCAGACCGAGGCGCTCACCATGGGCGACCGGGTCGCGGTGCTCAAGGACGGCCTCCTGCAGCAGGTCGACACCCCGCGCAACATGTACGACCGGCCCGCCAACCTCTTCGTCGCCGGCTTCATCGGCTCGCCCGCGATGAACCTGGTCGAGGTGCCGCTGGTCGACGGCGGCGTGAAGTTCGGCGGCTCGGTCGTCAACATCTCCCGCGAGGACCTGTCCGGCGCCGGCACCGACAAGACCGTGACCGTCGGCATCCGCCCGGAGCACTTCGAGATCGTCCCCTCGGGCGGCATCGAGGGCGTCGCCGTCACCGTCAACGTGGTCGAGGAGCTCGGCTCGGACGGCTTCGTGTACGGCACCACCCAGATCGGCGGCGCGGACAAGGACCTGGTGGTCCGCGTGCACGGCCGCCAGATCCCGGCCCGCGGCGAGACCATCCACGTCGTGCCGATCGCCAACGAGACCCACGTGTTCTCCACCAGCAGCGGCGCCCGCCTCTCCAACTGAGCGGCCCCGACCGGCTCCGGCCGGCCGTGGCGCGCAGCACCCCGTCGGAGCCCCGTCGGACCGTCACCGGTCCGGCGGGGCTCCGCCGCGTCCGGCCACCCCAACGGGTGATGACGTCAACACGGTGCAGGGACGAACCCGGACATCCTGTCACCCGATGGTGTAACGGAGGGCGATGTGGCGCCCACCCACCGCTACTCTCCTGAGCGTGAAGCAGCTAGTTCGCCGAATCGGCCAGACCGTCGCCCTCGCCCTGCCCGTCGTCCTGGTGACCACCGGCACCCTCGCCGTGACCAGGGTGCCGTGGGCACCGCCGACCGCGCTGGACCAGCAGGTCGTGGCGGCGTCCAGCGGGGACGGCGCCGGGATCGGCCGGACGGCGACCGCCGGCAGGGCCCCCGACGGGCTCGCCCCCCAGGACGCGCTGCGCGTCGTGCTCCTGGACGAGCTGCGGGCGCACAACCCGGGCAGCGCGCTGGACCTGCTGGAGCGCTCCATGCGCGAGCAGCCCGCGCTGACGCCGTACTGCACCTCGCTCGCCACCGAGCTGGGCAAGGCCGCGGTGCGCAAGTACCAGGGCGACGTCCAGCGCGCCCGGTCCTTCGCCCGCCCGGTCTGTGACGGCGCCTTCGCCTCCGGCGCCTCCGCCTGACCCGGGGCACCACCCGGCCCGGTGTCGCCGACCGGCGGGTGGCCGGCCGGGGTGTCGTCGGCCCGAGCGGCCCCGGTGACGGGCGCCACCGACCCGGGTGGTGCCCCGGCCGACCGCGTCCGTCACCGGTCCGCGCGATGCCGGCCCGCGGGCCCGGTACCGCGCCTATTGTTCAGCCATGAGCGCTGACTCCGGCCCCGCCGCCGCCCAACCGGCCCACCAGCCCCCGCCCGGCCCGGTACCCGTGACCCAGGCCGTCATCCTGGCCGGTGGCCAGGGCTCGCGGCTGCGGCCCTACACGGACGACCGCCCCAAGCCGCTGGTCGAGATCCCCGGCACGGGCACGCCGATCCTCGGCCACCAGCTGGCCTGGCTCGCCTCCGAGGGCGTCACCGACGCGGTCGTCTCCTGCGGCCACCTCGCGGACGTGCTGGAGGAGTGGCTCGACAAGGCCGACCTTCCGATGAAGGTCCGCACGGTGGTCGAGGCCGAGCCGCTCGGCCGAGGCGGCGGGCTCAAGTACGCCGCCGCGGCCCTGCCACGCCCCGACGAACCCTGGTACGCCACCAACGGCGACATCTGGACCCGGTTCAGCCTGCGCGACATGGCCGCGTTCCACCACGAGCGCGACGCCGTCGCGACCCTCGCGCTGGCCCGCCCGCGGATCCCGTGGGGCGCGGTCGAGACCGACCAGTTCGGCAACGTCCTCGACTTCATCGAGGCCCCGCCCTCGCCGTTCCTCATCAACGCCGGGCTCTACGTGTTCAGCCCGGAGTTCGCCGAACTGCTGCCGGACGTCGGCGACCACGAGCGGACCACCTTCCCCCAGCTGGCCCGCAGCAAGCGGCTGGCCGGCTACCAGCTGCCGCAGGGCGTCTACTGGCGGGCCATCGACACCGCCAAGGACCTCACCGAGGCCGCCAAGGAGCTGGCCGCCGGCGCCGGCCGCGCCCCGCAGTGATCCGCCCCCGCCCCGTCCCTCGGTCCGCCCCCGGTGATCCGTCTCCCCCGGTGATCCGTCCCCCTCGGCGGGCCTGATCCCCGCGGTGGCCTCCCGCAG
>NZ_JBHXKE010000011.1:0-70092 GCF_042722765.1 Kitasatospora sp. NPDC058406 | reverse complement strand
CTGAAGGTGTCCTCGTGGGCGGCGTCCAGCCGGGCCTGGAGGCCCGGGCGGCCGAGCCCGAGGTCGCGGGGGAGGAAGCGCGCGGGCAGACCGCGTTCGACCACGGCCAGCAGACCGCCCGGGCGCAGTGCCCCGGCCAGGGCGGTCAACGCGGCCTGCTGGTCGCCCAGGTGGTGGATCGCGTTGGCGGACCAGATCAGGTCGGCGGCGTCCAGGGCGGTGAAGTCGTCGGGCAGGTCGGCCTGTTGGGTGGTGATCCGACCGTCCGAGCGGGCCCGGGCGCGGTCCAGCAGGGCGGCGGACTGGTCGACGGCGACCACCTCGGCGGACGGGAAGGCGTCTGCGAGCAGGCCGGCGATCACCCCGGGGCCGCTGCCGACGTCGAGCACCCGGTCGACCGCGACACCGTCCAGCAGCCCGCGGAGCCAGTGCGCGGCCTCGGTGACGGCGGGGGCCCGGAGTTCGGCCTCGCGCTCCAGGTGGGCGGCGAGGGCGTCCCAGTCGAAGTCCGTTCCGGGGCCCTGGTGGTGGCCGTGGCCGTGGCCGTGGCCGTGGGTGGGAGTGGGAGTGGGGGTGTCGGCGGGACCGTGGACCCGGCCGTTCCCTTCCCGGTGCCCGGGGTCCTGGTGGGAGTGGTCGTGCGGCATGGCGTACTCCGTTCCGTCGGTGGTCGGCTTCACTGCGGTACAGCGGCGATGGCGGTGGTCGGGACCGGGACGGCGGCGAGTGCCCGCTCGACGTCCTCGTCCACCAGGTCGTGGTTGATCGCGAACGCGGCTGCCGCCCCCGCCCCGGCGGCGGTCACCACCTGGGCCCGCGGGTCGGCGACGTTGCCCACCGCCCAGACGCCCGGCACGCCGGTGCGGCCCGCGGCGTCGGTGGTCACCCAGCCCTGGGCGTCCCGCTCGCAGCCGAGGTCCGACAGCAGCGCGTCCCGGGGCACCATCTGCGGGAAGAGGAAGACCGCCTCGCGGGGCACCGCCCGGCCGTCGGCGAGTTCGACGCCGCGCAGCCGGTCGTCCTCGACGACCACCCGCGCGACCGGACCCTCGACGACGCGCACGCCCCGGGCGTCGAGCCGGGCCCGGTCGGCGTCGGAGAGCTCCACGGCCTGCGGGAAGAACACCACGTCGGCCGACCACTGCCGGACGAGCAGCGCCTGGTGCACCGAGCCCGGGTGGGTGCCCAGGACGCCGAGCGGCCGGTCACGGACCTCGTAGCCGTGGCAGTACGGGCAGTGCAGCACGTCGCGGCCCCACCGCTCGGCCAGGCCGGGCAGATCCGGCAGTCCGTCGCGCAGGCCGGTGGCGACGACCACCCGGCGGGCCCGCAGCACCCGGCCGCCGGCCAGGTGGACGAGGAAGCCCGCGGGCGGGGCGCCGGCGCCGTGGTGGACGCCCGGGACCGGCTCGACGCGGTCCACCCGGGCATCGAGGAGGTCGCCCCCGTACCCCTCGACCTCCTCGCGGCCGACCGCCAGCAGCGCGGCCGGGGACATCCCGTCCCGGGAGAGGAAGCCCCGCATGTGGGCGGCGGGCGCGTTGCGCGGTCGGCCGGTGTCCACCACGGCGACCCGGCGGCGCGCCCGGGTCAGCACCAGCGCGGCGTTCAGGCCGGCCGCGCCCGCGCCGACCACCACCACGTCGTAGTCCCCCGGGTCACGGCCCTCGGCACCGACGGCGTCGACTCCCTCGAAGCCCTCGAATCCCTCGAATCCCTCGAATCCCTCGAAGCCGTCCGTACGGTCGGTCCCGTCGGTCCCGTCGGCACGGTCGGTCCGGTCCCGGCGGCTCTCCGCCCCCGGACTGATCTGCTGGTCGCTCACGGCGATCACCTCCACCGCCAGGCTGCGGTGAACGGTGCCCGCCGGGCAACTTTCGTTGCCGTTTCCGCAACAGGCGCCGGGGCGCTCAGCGCGTGCGCCGCCAGTAGTCGCGGGCGGCCACCGCCAGCGCCGCCCCGTAGACCGCGAAGGCGCCGAGGCCGATCCAGCAGACCAGCAGGGCGTCACCCGCCGTCGGGAAGTCCCCGGCCCGGACCTCGACCACGCCCGCCGTGGCGAGTGCGGCGTACCCCACGCCGACCACGCCGTACGGCGCGAGCGTCCCGGCTCCCAGCAGGGCGGGGAGGAGCGGCAGGGGACGGGGCACACGACGGCCGCTCAGCAGCAGGGTCCAGCGCGGGAAGACCTGCCCCCGGGGCCGGACCAGGCCCCACAGCAGGAACACCCCGAGCGCCGCCAGCAGCGCGGTCGGGTCCAGGCCCCAGGACTCCAGGGCGAGCCAGAGCCCGGAGGCACCGTTGCGTTCGGACGCGGCCCGCATCGCGGCGCCGCTCACCCCGGCGAAGGTACCGCCGAACGCCCAGGTCAGCTTCATCACGACGTACGGGAGGAATGCCACGGTCCCGGCCCAGGCCGCCAGTTGGACCACCGGGGGCGCTGCCTGCCCAACCGCGGCAGGCCCCGACGGGACGCCCCGCGACGACGGAGCCGCCGCCCCGGCCCGCGCCGTCCCCGCGAGCAGCACCGCCCCGAGCGCCGCGAGCACGTGCTGCGCCGCACCCGGCACGCTGTCCACACCCTGGCCGAAGAGCAGCGTGACCACGTCCATCAGCAGGCTGAACGCCCCCGCCCCCGCCGATGCGCAGAGTACCCAGAGGGCCGTCCGCAGCACCGGACGCGGCCCGGACACGGCCACCGCCGCGCCGGTCACCGCCGCGGCCAGGCCGACCGCCGCCACCGCCCACCCCACCCAGCCGGCACCGAACAGCGCCGTCCCGCTCACCGCGCAGCCGACACCGAACGCCGTGTACGCGACGCCCCACCCGGCCGCGGCCCGCCCGTCGGTGACCCACCTCGCCGGCCCCCGCCGCGTCGTCCACCCGCTCGTCGTCGCCATGCCCTCACGCTCGCACCCGCCCCCCGGCCCGGACCTCCCCCGCCCGGACGAACCCGCTCCCCCCACCGGGGGAGCCCGCCACCGGGGGAGCCCGCCATCGGCGGCGCCGCCACGCTCCGCCCTGGCCGCGCCGTCCCCGACGCGCGCCCGTCCCTTGCCCTGGAGCGCGCTCCAGCCCGTAGCGTCGACACCGAGGGCGCCGGGCGGAACGGGCGGCACCGCCGTTCCCGACACACCGCCGTTCCCGAAGCACCGCCGTTCCCGAAGCACGCACCACCACCCGTCACCAGGGGGACGAGAACCATGCGCTACCGCATCCTCGGCGGCACCGGCATCGAGGTGAGCACCTACTGCCTCGGCACCATGATGTTCGGCGCGGTCGGCAACCCCGACCACGACGACTGCGCCCGGATCATCCACACCGCCCTCGACGCGGGCATCAACTTCGTCGACACCGCCGACATGTACTCCGGCGGCGAGTCCGAGGAGATCGTGGGCAAGGCCCTGCAGGCCCGGGGCGACCGCGACGACGTCGTCCTCGCCACCAAGGTGCACTTCCCGATGGGCGAGGGCCGCAACCGGGGCGGCAACTCCCGGCGGTGGATCGTCCGGGAGGTCGAGGAGAGCCTGCGCCGGCTGCGCACCGACCGGATCGACCTCTACCAGGTGCACCGGCCCGACCACCGCACCGACGTCGAGGAGACCCTCTCCGCCCTCGGCGACCTGGTCCGGGCCGGCAAGATCCGCGCCTTCGGCTGCTCGACCTTCCCCGCCGAGGAGATCGTCGAGGCCCACCACGTGTCCGAGCGGCGCGGCCTGCCCCGCTTCCGGACCGAGCAGCCGCCGTACTCGCTGCTCGCCCGGGGCGTCGAGCGGCACGTCCTGCCGACCGTGCGACGGCTCGGCATGGGCGCGCTGACCTGGTCCCCGCTCGCGTCGGGCTTCCTCACCGGCCGCTACCGCAAGGGCCGGCCGATCGACCTGAGCACCGGCCGCGCCGCCCTCACCCCGGCCCGGTTCGACCCGTCGCTCCCGGTCAACGCGGCCAAGCTGGACGCCGTCGAGGAGCTGACCGCCGTCGCGGAGGGCCTCGGCCGCACCCTGCCGGAGCTGGCCATCGCCTTCCCGCTCGCGCACCCGGCGGTCACCTCGGTGATCATCGGCCCGCGCACCCTCGGCCAGCTGGAGTCGGCCCTCAAGGGCGCCGACCTCGTGCTGGACGACGCCGCCCTCGACCGGATCGACGCCGTCGTCCCGCCCGGCACCGACCTCTACCACCCGGACGGCGTCTGGCGGCCGCCCGCCCTCACCGACCCGGCCCTCCGCCGCCGTCCGGCCACCGACCGCCCGGCGGCGGGCTGACCCGGCGCCACGCCCGCCACGCCCAGCGCGCCCGCCGCGCCGGCCGGGCCCGCCACTACCGCCGCAGCAGGTCGATCACGCCGGTGAGGTCCTCGCCGCCGTTCCGGCCGTCCTCGGCCAGTCGCCGCTGCATCAGGGCGAAGTAGGGCGTCAGCAGCTCCGGGCTGACGCCCTGCTCCTCGGCGGTGCGCAGGAAGGTCGGCACCCCGGCCACCTGCATGGCGAGGTTCGAGACGACGCCCCGGGTGTAGTCGCCGGCCTCCAGCTGCGCGGCGGTCGCCGCCACCGAACCCGTCATGGCGGTGAGCCACGACGTGAGCAGCGGCGCGAACCCGCCCGGGGCGACGGACTCGGCCCGGACCAGCGCGAAGGCGTGCGCGACGCCGGCGAACATGCCGTACATCGCGCTCAGCAGCGCCACGTCGTGCAGCGCGGCGAGCCCGGCGTCCTCGCCGACGTAGTCGGTGCCCGCCGGGGCGGCCAGGACCTCCCGGTGGTCCTCGAACAGCGCGCGCGAGCCGCTGTAGAAGACGTACGGCCCGGCCGCGGGGACGCCGATCATCGGCGGGACGGCCATGATCCCGCCGTCCAGGTACCGGGCGCCGCGGCCGGCGGCCCAGGCGGCCCGGGCCCGGGCCTCACCGGGCGTGCCGGTGACCAGGTTGACGACGTCCTTGCCCGTCAGGTCGGCGTCGGCGAGCGCCTCCTCGACCGAGGCGTCGTCGAGCAGGCAGACCACCACCAGCCGGTTGGCGGCGACCGCCGCGGCAGCGGTGGAGACCACCGCTGCGCCCCGGGCGGCGAGCGGTTCGGCGCGGGCGGCGGTGCGGTTCCAGACCGTCAGCGGGTACCCGGCGGCGAGCCAGGCGTCGGCCAGCGCGGTGCCCATCGCGCCGAGGCCGAGCAGGGTGACGGGGGTCGTCGAAACGGTGTCGGCTGCGTTCTCTGTCATGCCGGTCAGGCTCGCCCCCGGGCGCCGGAACGCTCAAGTACGCACTTCGAAGTGGGTGGTTACCCTGGGGTGAGCGAACAGGTCGGAGAGGTGGGGGCATGGCGACCGTACCGAGGCCCGGCGCGTACGTGTGCGGGATCGACGCCGCGATGGACGTGATCGGCGGCAAGTGGAAGGTCCTGATCCTCTGGGCGCTGGCCGAGCGGCCGGACTGCCGGTTCGGCGAGCTGCGCCGCCGGGTACCGGGGATCACCGAGAAGGTGCTCGCCGCCCACCTGCGCGAGCTGGAGACGGACGGTGTCGTGCACCGCGAGTCGTACGACGAGGTGCCGCCGCGGGTCGAGTACTCGCTGACGGCGGTCGGGGAACGGCTCAACGAGGCGCTGGCCCCGCTCGGTGCCTGGGGGCGCGAGCACGTCCTGGGCGCCGACCCGCACGCCGTGCCGGGCCCGCTGCCGGCCTGAGGGCACGCGCCCGGGAGCCCGGGCGTGCCCGCGCCGCCCGCGCCGCCCGCCCACTCGGGACGAACGGGCGGTCACATCGGAGGGGCGGCCGTCAGGACCGGCGCACGGACGGGCAAGCAGGCAGGCGGACGTCAGGCGATCGAGGCCGACACGATCGCCGCCACCGCGAGGTTGCAGCTGGCGGTCACCCAGACCGCCGGGTGCGGCTCCGGGTCGACCAGGATCGCGCCGAGCTTGCCCGGCGTCAGCACGTCCACCACCCAGAACGCGACGGCCATCAGCACCAGGCCCAGCACGCCGAAGCTGATCGTCGAGGCCAGGCCCTTCCCGAAGTCCTCGTACGTGTAGAGGATCGCGGTGAAGACGATGCCGCCGATGCCGAGCAGCGCCGAGCTGAGCAGCACGGCGGCGTTGCGGTTGCGCTCCACCCAGATCTGCCGGCCGAGCTTGCCCGGCGTCAGGAGGTCCACCAGGAGGATGCCGAGGAGCAGCAGCACCACGCCGACCCCGCCGAATGCGGCAGCCGCGCCGAGACCGTTCAGGATGTCGTTCATGGATGTCCGTCCCCCGGTTGCACGTGTGTCGCTGGGCCGACCGCCGTCCGGCGCGGTCCCACGGTCAAGGATCGGCAAAAGATATCCCATCGGACCCGGCCGCGGCCGGGGAACGGGCCCCCCTCCCGTAACATCCGGCACCGCGCGTACCATCGGGCGCCATGACGCAGTCCCTGCCCGCCGCCCCCGCTCCGAGACCGGACGCACCCGCCCGGATTCCGGACGCCGGGACCCCGGACGCCGCCCCGCCCCCCGCCGTCGCGGAGCCGGCCACCACGCCCTCCGCCGTGGCGCCGGCCGGGCGCCGCCGCTCGGGCTTCGTCACCCTCGGCATGGTCGGCACGCTCGCTCTGGCCCTGTCCGGCTGCTCGTCCTCCTCCGGCAGCAACCCGCCGAGCCGCTGCGTCGACCCCGGCACCCTCAAGGTGCTGGACCGGCACGCCTGCACCGGCAGCGGCACCGCCACCGCGGGCCGCTGGTACTACTGCGGCTCCGGCTCCGCGACCGCCCTCGGCGGCACGTTCGACAAGGCCGCCACCAAGCGCGGCGGCTTCGGCTGCCCGTCGGGCTCCAGCGGTTCGGGCGGGGGCTGATCCGCCGTGCGCCGCCGCACCGTCACCCCGCGCCCGGACTGGCTGGCCACCGTGGAGAGCCAGGGCCTGATCTACGCCATGTGCTCCGACCCCTGCAACCAGGGCGGCCCGCACGCCTACTGGGACGAGTCCGCGTACTACGAGTTCTCGCTGCCCGAGGTGGAGGCGCTGGAGGAGGTCGTCGAGGAGCTGCACGAACTGTGCCTGGCCGCCGCCGACCACGTGGTCCGCACCGGCCGGTTCGCCGACTACGGCATCACCGACCCCCGGCTCGCCGCCGCGGTCGCCGAGTCCTGGCGCCGGCGCGACGAACAGCCCGCCCTCTACGGGCGGTTCGACCTCGCGTACGACGGCACCGGGCCGGCGAAGCTCTTCGAGTACAACGCCGACACCCCGACCTCGCTGATCGAGGCGGCCGGCCCGCAGTGGTTCTGGATGGAGGAGCGGTTCCCGGGCGCCGACCAGTGGAACTCGCTGCACGAGCGGCTGGTGGCCTCCTGGACCCGGCAGAAGCACCTGCTGCCACCCGGCCCGGTGCACTTCGCGCACTCGCGCGGCGACACCGAGGGCGAGGACTGGATGACGACCCTCTACCTCCAGGAGTGCGCCGAGCAGGCCGGCATCGAGACCGTCGGCATCGCCATGGAGGACATCGGCTGGGATCCTCTCTCGGGCCGCTTCGTCGATCTCGAACACCGCTTCGTCCGCGCCGCGTTCAAGCTCTACCCGTGGGAGTGGCTGGCCTCCGACGAGTTCGGCCCCCAGCTGCTGGACGTCATCGACCACGGCGGTTCCACCGGCTCCACGCTGTGGATCGAGCCGGCCTGGAAGATGCTGCTCTCCAACAAGGCGCTGCTGGCCGTGCTCTGGGAGCTGTTCCCGGGCCACCCCAACCTGCTGCCCGCCTACCTGGACGGCCCGCGCGAACTCGCCGACCCGGACGGGCCCGGTTACGCGGCCAAGCCGCTGCTCGGCCGCGAGGGCGCCGGCGTGCGGATCGTCGAACCGGGCGGCCGCGAGACCCGCCTCGCCGAGTGGGCCGGCGACCCGGACCGCTACGGCGCCGAGGGCCACTGCTACCAGCAGTTGCACCCGCTGCCCGACTTCGACGGCAACCGCCCGGTGCTCGGCACCTGGGTGGTGGACGGCGAGTCGGCGGGCCTAGGGATCCGCGAGACGGACGACAGCCCGATCACCCACCAGGGCGCCCGCTTCCTCCCGCACGTCATCGTCTAGGACGGGCCCGTCGGCGGCCCTCGGTACACGGAACCTTCACGCCCGGCACAGGATGGTCAAGAACGGGCACGGTCGGTCATGATGTCGGGTGCCCCGATCGAGCGGGCCCTCCCGGGTGCCGCGCCGACGGCACCTGCCCCGACGCGCCCCGCACCACCCCGTACGCCCCTCGTACCGCCCTCCCCGCACCGACCCTGCCCGTACCGTCCCGGAGACCCGCCATGCGCAGACTGACCCACGCCGAGTTCCTCGCCATGAGGAGGTTCGACGCACTGGACGGCCTGCGCGCGATCGCCGCCGTGATCGTGGTCTTCTTCCACTACGGCGGCCCGCAGTCGAAGTTCCTCTCCGGCTGGATCGGCGTCCACACCTTCTTCGTCCTCTCCGGCTTCCTCATCACGACCCTGATGCTGCGTGAGAAGGACCGGACCGGGCGGATCTCGCTGCGGAACTTCTACATCCGGCGAATATTCCGGATCGTGCCGCTGTACTACGTCGGGCTGCTGATCACCATGCTCGCGGTCTACCGGTCCGGGTACAGCTGGAACGTCCTGATGAACCACCTGCCGCACTTCCTCGGCTTCATGAACGAGTACCAGCTGGCCGGCGACACCCCGTACCTGCACACCTGGACCATCGGCATCGAGCAGAAGTTCTACCTGGTCTGGCCGCTCGCGCTGATCCTGGTCGGCCTGATCTCCGAGAAGCTCCGCACGCCCCTCGCCGTGGCCGCCATCGTGCTCGTCCTGATCCCGTACAACACGACCTGGGAGGGGATGGGCATCCACTACTCGGTGCTGCTCACCGGCGCCCTGCTCGCCGTCGTGCTGCACCACCGCCTGGGCTTCGCCCTGCTGAGTCCGCTCACCCACCCGGTGGTGGGCGTGGTCGCCGGGGCCGGATTCGTCGTCCTGCACCAGCACATCCCCGACATCACGGCCCACTTCGGTGACGAACGGCCCACCGTGTTCCTGTACGGCGTCGGCGTCGCGCTCCTGCTGCCCACCCTGATGGCTCCCGGCCCGGGCCGCTGGGTGCTCTCGCTGCGCCCGCTCGTCTTCGTCGGCGAACGCTCCTACGGGCTGTACCTGCTCCAGGCCACGGCCGTGCCCGTCGCCGTCACCCTGGCGCCGTGGATCTCCGGGCAGTCCCCGCTGTTCGCGACGGCCGCCTGCCTGGTCGCCCTGTTCGCCGCCGACGCGCTGCACCGCCGCGTGGAGACGCCGA
Source organism: Kitasatospora sp. NPDC058406 (assembly GCF_042722765.1). Taxonomy (NCBI): domain Bacteria; kingdom Bacillati; phylum Actinomycetota; class Actinomycetes; order Kitasatosporales; family Streptomycetaceae; genus Kitasatospora; species Kitasatospora sp. NPDC058406. The sequence goes on along the minus strand of NZ_JBHXKE010000011.1, from coordinate 60,804 downwards.
TGATCGAGGTCGGCCGCCGCCTGATCAAGTGGTTCGACGCCCGCGCCGCCCGCAAGGGCCCGGCCGACCCGGCCGTGGAGGCGGGTACCGGTACCGGCACCGCGCCGAAGGCCGAGCCCCGGACCGACCCGGCCCTCGCCGGCGGCCCCCGGTAGCCCCCGCCCACCCCCGTCCGCTCCACCCCCGCCCACCCCGTCCGTGGAGCGGACGGCACGGCAGAGTCGGCGCGGACGCCCTCGCCGCCTTCCGGAGCAGGACCACAGCCCTGGATTTCCGCCTCCGCCGGGATCTCTCCGCCACAGGGCCTACATGAACGGGTCAAGCCTTCGGCGGCTCCTAAAGTTGATTAGTTCAATTAGCCACTCATGGCATGTATCAACTCTGGGGAGAGCGACCTTGGCCGGACGAGGCAGGCCCAGCCGCAGTACCGTCTACAACCGACTCGCCGGCGCGCTGACCTAGCTGAACGAGCGCTTCGGCGGACTCCCCAACCCCAGAGAAGCGCGGGAGATCTGGGACGACATCTGGCACCAGGAAGCACACCACTCCACCGCGCTCGAAGGCAACACGCTGGTCCTGCGTGAAGTGCAAGCGCTCCTGGACCGAGGGCGAGCCGTCGGAGCAAAGCCGCTCAGCGAGTACAACGAGGTCCAGGGATACGCCGACGCCGCCCGCTGGGTCTACGGCCAGGCACTCGAACCCGACGCCTGGCACGATGGCCGTCTCGTGACCCTCGGCGAGATTCGCCATATCCACCACGCCGCGATGACCCCGGTCTGGAACGTCGCATCCCATCCGGAGGCGGGCGACCGCGAAGGACCCGGCAACTTCCGCGAACACGACATCGCCCCCTTCGCCGAGGGGATGACGCCGCCTCGCTGGCCGCTGGTGCCCGCGCAGGTCGAGCAGTGGGTCGCCGAGGTCTGCGCTCTCGGCCAGATGGTCGAGAAGGGTTCGGACACCGACCGCCCGCTCCCCGAGGAACTGGCCCGCATCCACAACCGGTTCGAACGGATCCATCCGTTCCTCGACGGCAACGGCCGCACCGGGCGACTGGTCATGAACCTCGTCCTCGTCCGCCTCGGGTACCCGCCGATCATCATCTTCAAGCGGCAGCGGGACGCGTACCTGACCGCGCTGCGCAGGGCGGACGCAGGAGACTGCGGCACCCTCGGCGAGCTGATCGCCAGAGCGATGGAAGACAATCTCAACCGCTTCATCGTCCCCAACGTGGCCGGCCCGGCCAGGATGGTCCCGCTCGCCGCGCTCGTCGACGAAGAGCTGTCCCTCGCCGCGCTCCGGCAGGCGGCTCAGCGCGGCCGCCTGAACGCCGCACAGGGCACCGACGGAGTCTGGCGTTCGTCACGCAAGTCCGTCGATGCCTACAAGGCCGCCAAGCATCAGCGCAGGCCCCGCTCCACGGCATGAACCCTGCTCCGGAATGCGGACACCGCCCGTGATGTTTGATTGGGGCATGGCTTCTCGTGCACGTGTCCGCGCCCCCGAACTGGTCGGCGCCGGTGGATGGCTCAACACCGGCGGCAAGGAACTCACCCTCGCCGATTTCCGGGGCAAGATCACCATCCTGGATTTCTGGACTTTCTGCTGCGTCAACTGTCTGCACGTCCTGGACGAGCTGCGCGAGCTGGAGGAGAAGCACCGCGACACCGTGGTGATCGTCGGCGTGCACTCCCCCAAGTTCGTGCACGAGGCCGACCACCGGGCCGTGGTCGACGCCGTCGCCCGGTACGAGGTGCACCACCCGGTGCTGGACGACCCGGCGCTCGTCACCTGGAAGCAGTACGCGGTGCGTGCCTGGCCCACGCTGGTGGTCATCGACCCCGAGGGGTACGTCGTCGCCCAGCACGCCGGCGAGGGGCACGCGCACGCCATCGCGCGGCTGGTCGAGGAGCTGGAGGCGGAGCATGCGGCGAAGGGGACGCTGCGGCGCGGCGACGGCCCGTACGTGGCGCCCGAGCCGACCGCCGGGGACCTCCGGTTCCCCGGCAAGGCGGTCCTGCTCCCGAACGGCCACTTCCTGGTGGCGGACTCCGGCCACCACTCGCTGGTCGAGCTGGAGGCGGACGGCGAGACCGTGGTCCGCCGGATCGGCGACGGCGTGCGCGGGCTGGTGGACGGCACCGCACCCCGGTTCAGCGAGCCGCAGGGACTGGCGCTGCTGCCGGCCGGCTCCGCGTACGACGTGATCGTGGCCGACACCGTCAACCACGCGCTGCGCGGCGTCCGGCTCTCGGACGGCGGGGTGACCACCCTGGCGGGCACCGGGAAGCAGTGGTGGCAGGGGTCCGCGACCGACGGTCCGGCCCGTGAGGTGGACCTCTCCTCGCCGTGGGACGTCGCTTGGTTCGACGGCCGGGTGTGGATCGCCATGGCCGGCGTCCACCAGCTCTGGTCGTACGACCCGGCCACCGCCACGGTGGGCGTCGCGGCGGGCACCACCAACGAGGGCCTGGTCGACGGACCGGCCGCCGAGGCCTGGTTCGCCCAGCCGTCCGGGCTGGCCGTCTCGGCGGACGGCGAGCGGCTCTGGGTCGCCGATTCGGAAACCTCGGCGCTGCGCTGGGTTTCACGTGAAACCAAGACCGTGCAATCCGCCGTCGGCACCGGCCTGTTCGACTTCGGGCACCGGGACGGCGCGGCCGGGCAGGCACTGCTCCAGCACCCGCTGGGCGTCACCGTGCTGCCGGACGGCTCGGTGGCCGTCAGCGACACCTACAACCACGCGCTGCGCCGCTTCGACCCGGCGAGCGGCGAGGTCACCACGCTCGCCACCGACCTGCGCGAGCCGTCCGGCGCCGTCCTGGTCGACGGCGACATCGTGGTGATCGAGTCGGCCCGGCACCGGCTGACCAGGCTGCGGCTGCCCGAGGAGGCCGTCCAGGTGGACGCGGTCGCGCACCGCACCCGGCGGGCCGCCACCGAGGTCGCACCGGGCGCGTTCCGGCTGGACGTGGTCTTCTCGGCGCCCACCGGCCAGAAGCTGGACGAGCGGTACGGCCCCTCCACCCGGCTGCTGGTCAGCGCGACCCCGCCCGAGCTGCTGGTCTCCGGCGCGGGCGCGGACACCGCGCTCTCCCGCGAGCTGGTCCTCTCCGACCGGGTGACCGAGGGCGTGCTGCACGTCTCGGCGATGGCGGCGTCCTGCGACGACGACCCCGCGGTCGAGTACCCGGCCTGCCACGTCCACCAGCAGGACTGGGGGGTGCCGGTGACGCTCGGCGCCGACGGCGCGCGCCGGCTGCCGCTGGTGCTGGCGGGCCTGGAGTAGGCACCGGCCCGACCGGGGCCCGAGGGGCCCGACCTGCGGAAGGGGCCCGGCGAATCCGCCGGGCCCCTTCCGTGTGCGGCGCCGTCGTGCGGCGCCGTCGCGCTGTGCCGTCGTGCTGTGGCGCGTCAGCCCTCCAGGAAGGCCTTGATCGCGCCGGCCAGCAGGTACGGGTCGTCCGCCCCGCACAGTTCGCGTGCCGAGTGCATGGAGAGCGCGGCGATGCCGCAGTCCACGGTCTGGATGCCGAGCCGGGCTGCTGTGATCGGGCCGATCGTCGTACCGCAGGGCATGGCGTTGTTGGAGACGAAGGTCTGCCACGGCACGCCGGCCTTCTCGCAGGCCGCCGCGAAGACGGCCCGGCCGACGCCGTCCGTCGCGTACCGGTTGTTGACGTTGACCTTGAGGATCGGCCCGGCGTTCGGCATCGGGTGGTGACCCGGCTCGTGCCGCTCGCTGTAGTTCGGGTGGACGGCGTGCCCCATGTCGGAGGAGAGGCAGACGGTGCCGGCCAGCGCCCGGGCACGGTCCTCCACGCCGCCGCCGCGCGCGTACACGGTGCGCTCCAGCACGTTGCCGAGCAGCGGGCTCTGCGCGCCGGTGTCCGACTCGCTGCCGGTCTCCTCGTGGTCGAACGCGGCCAGCACCGGGATGTAGGGCAGCTCGACGCCGTCCGTCTCGGCCGCGGTGGCGACGGCGGCCAGTGCCACGGCGGCGGCGTGCACCGAGAGGAGGTTGTCCAGCCGCGGACCGGCCAGCAGCTCGCGGTCCCGGCCCAGGTAGGAGGCGGGCTGGACGTCGTGCGTCATGAGGTCCCAGCCGACCACGTCGGCCGCCTCGACCCCGGCCCGCCGGGCGACGTACTCGATCAGCGAGCCCTCGTCGACCGGCCCGAGGCCCCAGATCGGGGTGAGGTGACGCTGCTTGTCCAGCTTCATGCCCTCGTTGACCTGCCGGTCCAGGTGGATCGCCAGCTGCGGCACGCGCAGCAGCGGCTCGTCCAGCTGGACCAGCCGCTTGCTGCCGTCACGCAGGGTGAGCCGGCCGGAGAGGCCGAGGTCCCGGTCGAGCCAGGTGTTGAGCGGCACTCCGCCGTAGATCTCCACCGCGACCTGGCGCCAGCCCGCCGAACCCGTGTCGGGGATCGGCTTGACCCTCAGGTTCGGCGAGTCGGTGTGGGTGCCCACGATCCGGAACGGTGTCTCCGGGCCCGCGCCGTGCGGGACGTACCAGGCGATCAGCGCGCCGCCCCGGACCACGTACCGGCCCCCGGTCGTCGCGTCCCAGGCGTCCGTTTCCAGGACCTGCCGGAAACCCGCTTTCTCCAGTCGCTCGGCAGCGCTCGCGACCGCGTGGTAGGGCGACGGCGAGGTTCCGAGAAAGGCGATCAGGTCATCGGTGTGCGTCCGGTCGAAGAAGGCCTGGCGGGCGGCGGTCGACATGCTGCTCCTGGGTCGAGGGAGGGCCGGAGCCGAAATGGGGGAACGGCTTCGCACCTTGAGCATATGCCCGTACACGGACATGACACTCGGAGCAGCCCAACGGATGCAGAACGCTGACGCAACCGTGAACTGACGGCCGGACGGAAGTCCGGACCCGGCGGGTCCGGCCGCCGCAGGGGAGTTGACGCCCGCCCCGATGGCTCGGCGTCAGGCTACCGTCCGCCTCCGCGCACGCCCCGCCGGGGCCGCCCCGCCGGAACCGGGTACGCCGAAGGGCCCGGGGTGCACCGGGCCCTTCGGCGTGAGGGTGGGGTCAGGCGGTCAGTGCGGGCGGCGTCAGAACGCCTCCTCCGGGAGGTCCATGATCTCGTTGTCGATGCCCTCGGCGATCAGGCGCTGCGGGGTGACGGTCGGCAGGATGTTCTTCGCGAAGAAGCGGGCCCCCGCGACCTTGCCCTGGTAGAAGGCGACGTCCTTCTCCGGGGCACCGGCCTCCAGCTTGGCCAGGGCCACCGCGGCCTGGCGGAGCAGCAGCCAGCCGACCACGACGTCGCCGGAGACCATCAGCAGGCGGGTCGTGTTGAGGCCCACCTTGTACATGTTCTTGACGTCCTGCTCGACCGAGGAGAGGTCGGCGAGGAGCTTGCCGATGATGGCCTCCAGGTCGCCGGCGGCCTTGGCGAGCAGCTCGCGCTCGGTGGCCAGGGCGTCGCCGCCCTCGGCCGAGGCGAGGAACTTCTGGATCTGCTCGGACAGGGCGGTGAGCGCCTGGCCGCCGTCCTTGACGATCTTGCGGAAGAAGAAGTCCTGGCCCTGGATGGCCGTGGTGCCCTCGTAGAGGGTGTCGATCTTGGCGTCCCGGATGTACTGCTCGATCGGGTACTCCTGCAGGTAGCCGGAGCCGCCGAAGGTCTGCAGGGACTGGGCGAGCTGCTCGTAGGACTTCTCCGAGCCGTAACCCTTGACGATGGGAAGGAGCAGGTCGTTGAGGCGCTCGGCGGCCTCGTCGTGCTCGCCGCGCAGGCGGGCGGCGGCCATGTCGTCCTGGGTGGACGCGGTGAAGAGCACCAGGGCGCGCATGCCCTCGGCGTACGCCTTCTGGGTGAGCAGCGAGCGGCGCACGTCCGGGTGGTGGGTGATGGTGACGCGCGGGGCGGTCTTGTCCAGGAACTGCGAGATGTCCGCGCCCTGCACGCGCTCCTTGGCGTACTCCAGGGCGTTCAGGTAGCCGGTGGAGAGGGTGGCGATGGCCTTCGTGCCGACCATCATGCGCGCGAACTCGATGATCTTGAACATCTGGCGGATGCCGTCGACGGTCTCGCCGAGCAGCCAGCCCTTGGCCGGGTGCTTGGCGCCGAAGGTCATCTCGCAGGTGTTGGAGGCCTTGAGGCCCATCTTGTGCTCGACGTTGGTGGCGTAGACGCCGTTGCGCTCGCCGAGCTCGCCGGTCTCCCAGTCGAAGTCGAACTTCGGGACGATGAAGAGGCCCAGGCCCTTGGTGCCCGGCTTGCCGCCCTCGGGGCGGGCCAGCACCAGGTGGATGATGTTCTCGGACATGTCGTGCTCGCCCGAGGTGATGAAGCGCTTCACACCCTCGATGTGCCAGGAGCCGTCCTCCTGCTTGATCGCCTTGGTGCGGCCGGCGCCCACGTCCGAACCCGCGTCGGGCTCGGTGAGGACCATGGTGGAGCCCCAGAGGCGGTCGGTCATCCGCTTGGCGACCTCCAGCTGCTCCGGGGTGCCCTCCTCGGCGATGACGCCGGCGAAGGCCGGGCCGGAGGAGTACATCCAGATGGCCGGGTTCGAGCCGAGGATCTGCTCGGCGAACGCCCAGATCAGCGAGTTCGGCGTGACCTGGCCGCCGATCGACTCCGGGATGCCCAGGCGCCACCACTCGGCGTCCATGAAGGCCTGGTAGCTCTTCTTGAACGCGGCCGGGATCGGCGCGGTGCTGGTCTCCGGGTCGAAGACCGGCGGGTTGCGGTCGGTGTCGGTGAAGGACGCGGCGAGGTCGTTCTCGGCGAGGCGCGCGATCTCGCTCAGGATGTTCTTCGCGGTCTCGACGTCCATGTCCGCGAACGGTCCGGTGCCGTACACCTGCTCGCGGCCGAACACCTCGAAGAGGTTGAACTCCACGTCCCGCAGGTTGGACTTGTAGTGACCCATCGCCGTTTTCTCCGGTTCGTCGCTTCCGGGAGACCGCCGCGTTCGGGCGCCCCGTACCCACCAGTACGCATCATGATGCTACCCGGCGGTAACTTGTTTCAAGCCCTCACCGGGGAATCCTCGGAGGAATTCGCTATGAACGTGGTCACGTCCCACAACCCGGACCGACCACTCCTTGTCAGGATCGGCGCCCGCACGGGTGGCCGCGCTCCCGATAGCCTGTCCGTGTGTACGGCTATGACCAGAACGCATACCCGGGCGATCCCTACCAGCAGGCGGGGCCGCAGCCGGGCATGAACGGCATGCCCGGCCCCGGCCCGTACGGCGAGCAGCCGCCGGGCGCACAGCAGTCCCTCTACCCGGAACCGTCGCCGCCCTCACTCGCGGACGCCGTCCGGGCCTTCACCACCGGCTCGATGGCGGTGGAGGACTTCCAGGCCATCTTCATCACCTCCAAGGTGCACTGTCCGCGCGGCGAGCGGCCCGGCTTCCTGGCGCTGCACAACACGCCGACGCCGGTGATCCCGATGTTCAGCTCGCTGAAGGAGCTGCGCCGGTACGCCGGCAAGGACTCCAAGCACTTCACCGTCACCGGCGCCGAGGTCCTGGACCTGCTGCCGACGGGGTACGGCTTCGCACTGGACATGGAGGGCGAGCACCGGATGGTGTTCGACGCCAAGGCGGTCGAACAGATGGTCGACTTCACCATGCGCCGGATGTACGGCTAGGAGGGGCGCGCGGGAGGCCGCGGCTCCACCCCGACCCGATGGTTCAAAATTCAACTTGCCTCTTGTTGAGAATTGAACTAATCTCGTGGACGTAGGCCAGAGGAAACCCCGAAGGAGGCCGACATGCCCGCCGTGACCGTCGACAACCCGTTGATCCTCCCGCGCGTCGCCACCCCCGACCCCGCCGTCGCCCGTCCCGTCCTCTCGGTGGTCACCGCCCCCGAAGGCTACGAGGGCGAGGGCTTCCCGGTCCGCCGCGCGTTCGCGAAGGTCAATACCAAGTACCTCGACCCCTTCATCATGATGGACCAGATGGGCGAGGTGGAGTACGCCGCCGGGGAGCCGAAGGGCACCCCGTGGCACCCGCACCGCGGCTTCGAGACGGTCACCTACCTGATCGACGGCGAGTTCATCCACAAGGACTCCCACGGCGGAGGCGGCCACCTCGGCGGCGGTGACACCCAGTGGATGACGGCCGGCTCCGGCATCCTGCACATCGAGACCCCGCCCGAGTCGCTGGTGCTGTCCGGCGGCCTGTTCCACGGCATCCAGCTCTGGGTGAACCTCCCGGCGTCCGACAAGATGACCGCACCCCGGTACCAGGACATCCACGGCGGCCACGTCAAGCTGCTCTCCACCCCGGACGGCGGCGCGATCCTCCGCCTGATAGCCGGCGAGCTGGACGGCCACCGGGGCCCGGGCTCCACCCACACCCCGATCACCCTGCTGCACGCCACCGTCACCCCGGGCGCGCAGGTCACCATCCCGTGGCGGCAGGACTTCAACGCGCTCGCCTACGTGCTCAACGGCGACGGCAAGGTCGGCGCCGAGGGCCGGCCGATCCGCACCGGCCAGGCGGCGGTGTTCGGCGACGGTGAGACTCTCACCATCTCCGCCGACGCCGTGCAGGACTCCCGGCACCCCAACCTGGACGTGATCATCCTGGGCGGGCAGCCGATCCGCGAGCCGGTCGCCTGGTACGGGCCGTTCGTGATGAACAGCCACCGCGAGCTGGAGCAGGCGATGCGGGACTTCCAGTCCGGTTCGTTCGGTCACCCGACCGACTGACCCGGCCGCTGACCCGGCGCGACCCGGCCCAGCCCCGGCCGGCCCCGCACGTCGGGGACGGCCGGGGCGGGCCTGCGCCGACGCACGACGACGCCGCGGTCCCGTACCCGCTGCCGGCTCCGGCTAGAGCAGCGCGTAGAGGGCCGCGGCGTCGTCGTGCGTCTTGCCGCGCGGCCAGCGCTCGCAGGACTCGTCCGTCCGCTCCACCGCGCGGACCTGGGCGATCAGCTCGGCGGGGCCCGACTCGGCCAGCAGCCGCAGCGCGTCGCCCCAGCTCCCCAGGCCGAAACGCTCGGTGAACCGCGAGGCACCGTCGCTCAGGGCGGCCACCGCGCGCAGCGCGGCCAGCGGGACGAACCCGGTCTCGGCGTGCGCGGCCGCCTTCGGACTCGCGGCCGCGATCCACGGGCCGCGGCCCGAGTTCCGGACGGCCCGCACCGCCCGCACGTACTCCAGGTGGAGCGCGGCGCGCTCGGCCGACCCGGGCACCGTCGACCAGACCTGCCGGCGCAGCTCCTCGCCGCCGGGGAAGCGCTGGTTGTCCCCGATCACCCGCGGCGGGCCGTCCTTCGGCTCCAGCACCAGCAGCGAGTCCCCGAGCACCAGGTACTCCAGCGCGCTGCCGTGTCTCCGGGCCGCGACCACCATCGCGGCGGGCGTGTTGGGGTGGGCGAGGTCGCACCGGCCGCCGTGCAGCGCGGCCGTCTCCGCGATGGCGTCGGACAGACACTCGGCGATCGAGCGGTCCGCCCGGTCGGTGAGCCTGGCCAGCAGGTGCACCCCCAGCCTGCGGACGTACCAGGCGGTGCCGTGGCGGCACCCGGACTCCAGACCGGTCGGCGAGCTCGAACCGTCGAGCAGCACCAGCGCCTCCGACGTGGCGGCCGCGAAGTCCTCGCTCTCGCGGTCCGGCCGCCGTGCTTCCCCTGCCAGCTGTACCTGCATCCCGACAGTGTGGCGTCCGACCGGGGCGTGCGCCCAGACCCCTGCGCTTGCCACGGCGCGCCGCCCGGTGGCCGTGGGGGTAATTCGGCCATACCGTCGGATAACGAGTGGACAATTCGGCCGATCAGGGCCGGTCCGGTTTGGGATCTCCTTCGAGGGATGCCGTCTCCGGCGCCGACGACGGCACGGCCGAGGGCGCGGGGCGAAGGTTGGGAGCGACGGATGTTCTGGGAGTTCATCGTGCTGGTGGCCGCCTCGATCGGCTTTCCGACCGCCGCACTGCTGTTTCTGATCGGCGGGCCGCGGTTCCCGGACGAGAAGCGCGACGCCCGGTAGGCCGCACGGGGCGGCCGGCAGGCCCCGCCACCGGACGCCGGAGCCCCTGGCCCCGGCGTCCGTGGCGTCACCGCTCGGGCGTCGACCAGGCCGGGTCGCGGCCGAGCAGGACGAGCGCCCGGGCGAACGGCCCGGCGGCGGTGTCCGGCGACCCGACCACGTCGAAGGCCCGGCCGGGCCCCCGGTTCGCCGGAGCCGCCGGGACGGCCTCGGCCACCGCCAGCAGCGCCCCCACGAGTGGCGGTTCGGCCTCCACCGCGGTCACGATCCCGGACGCGGTGGAGGGCCCCAGGGCCGCCGCCACGTCCCAGGCGTGCACCAGCGTGTCCAGCAGGTGGAAGCCGACGGCCAGGTCCAGCGGGAGCGGGCCGCCGTCGCGGATCTCCGGCAGCCAGAGCACGGACCCGCCCGGAGCGGCGGACGCCCCGGTGAACGCCGCCGTCAGCTGCGCCGCCGACCGCCGGAAGGCACCTGCCGGGTCGCCCTCGACCGGGACGTCCCGCCAGAGCGCCAGGTCGGGCCCGGCGCCGCGGGCGGCGGCGGCGAAGCCCCGGTGCTGGCCGACCACGTGCTCCAGCAGCCGGCGGAGCGACCAGCCGGTGCAGGGCGTCGGGAGCACCAGTTGCTCCGGCTGGACGGTGTCGACCAGTCCGGCCGCCAACTCCAGTGAGCGGGTGTGCAGTTCGAGCAGACTCATGCCGCTCCCCGCTGGTGTCCGGCCCCGGAGGCACGGCCTGCGTCGGAGGCGCTGGCGACGTCGGGGGCGCCGCCGGTCTGCGACCCGTGCCCGGCCGCCAGGAAGCCCACCACGTTGTCGATCACGGCGGGCTCGGTGAGGATCCGGCGGTGGCCGAGCCCCCGGGTGACCAGCAGTTCCAGCCGGTCCCCGTAGGCGGCCGCCAACCGGCGGGCGTGCCCGAACGGCACCACGTCGTCGTCCTCGTCGTGCGCCACCAGGATCGGCAGGCCGATCTCCTCGGGGTTCCGGGCGGCGTCGAAGTGGGCCGCGACGTCCGTCACCCCGGGGAACATCGCACCGCTCTCCACCCGGCGCCCCACCTCCGCTTCCACGGTGGCGTTCAGGCCGAGCCGGGCGCAGAACGCGGCAGGCAGGTAGGAGACCTCGGCGACCCCCGCGACGGCGACAAGCCGGCCGGCCCGCAGGCCGCTGCGCAGCGCCAGGAAGGCCGCGTTGACGCCCAGCGAGTGCGCGACCACCGCCTCGAAGTCGCCGTACCGCTCCTGGAGCCGGAGCGCGATGTCGCGGTAGCCCGGCACGGTGGTCGTGCGACCGCCGGAGTCGCCGTGCCCGGGGGCGTCGAAGGCGATCGGGGTGAGGCCGAGCGCGTTCAGCCGGGGGACGAAGTCGGCGAACCGGGAGGAACGGGACTGCCAGCCGTGCAGCAGCAGGACCGGCCGGGCACCGTCGCCCCAGCGGTGGACGACGACGCGCTCGCCGCCGACGGTGAGCGTCTCGGTGACGGCCCGGTCGTGCACCTCGCGTTCGCGGGTGCGGACCCGGCCGCGCCGGACGGGGTGGCGGTACAGCTCGAACGCGGCCCGGCCGGCGAGCCGCGGCGCGGCCTTCGAGGCGGCGTTCAGGGTGGTACGGATCAGTGCGACGGCCGGGTCCACGAGGGTCTCCCTGTCGATGCCGAGGGGCAGGAGCCGAACTTGCCAAGATATTAGCACGACCGTTCGTGCTTTTTCTTGGGATCCCGGCGGCTCGACCCCGATACCCTGGCGACACGGGAACCGGACGAGAACTGAGGTGAACGGTGGCCGGATCGACCACGGACGGACGGGTCCTGCGCGGGGAGGAGACCCGGCGGGCGGTGCTGCGGCGCGCCGTCGAGATCGCCTCCGTCGAAGGACTGGACTCGCTGTCGATCGGTCGGCTCGCCACCGATCTCGGCCTCAGCAAGAGCGGGGTGTTCGCCGGCTTCGGCTCCAAGGAGGAGCTCCAGCTGGCCACGATCCGCGCCGCCCGGCGGATCTTCGCGGACGCGGTGCTCGAACCGGTCGTCCGGGACGCCCCCGGCCTCGGCAAGGTCCGGCGGCTCTGCGACTCCTGGCTGGCCTACTCACGGACCCGGGTCTTCCCCGGCGGCTGCTTCTTCTACGAGGTCACCGCCGAGTTCGACGCCCGCCCCGGACCGCTGCGCGACGCCATCGCCGCCAGCTGGCACGAGTGGCGCGCGACCGTCCTCGGCCTGGTGGCGGAGGCCCGGACCACCGGCGAACTCCGCGCCGGGGCCGACCCGGAGGACATCACCTTCACCCTGATCGCCCTGATGGAGAGCGCCAACTCGCAGGCGCTGCTCTTCGACGACGGCACCCCGTACGACCGGGCCGGACGCGCCGTCCTGCACCGGCTGCGGGCCGACGCCACCGACCCGGACGCACCCGCCCTGGCCTGACGCCTCCGGCCCGGCCCGGCCCGGCGCCGGCGCCCCGTACCCGCCGGGCCGCGACCCGCCCGACCGAACGAACGACCGGCAGCCCGGCAGCCCGGCAGCCCGACGATCCGTCAGGCGCCGTCCAACACCCGCTCCAGCACGGCCGCCTGGGCGAGCAGTCGCTCGTCCGCCCACGCCTCGCCGATCACCTGGAGCCCCAGCGGCAGGCCCTCCGCCGTCACCCCGGCGGGCAGGCTGAGCGCGGGCAGGCCGGCGTAGCTCCACGGCAGCGACATCACCGCGTCGCCCGTGCTGTCCAGGCCCGACGGGGCCGGACCGGTCGCCGAGGGAGCGATCAGCAGGTCCACCCCGGCCCGGCGCCGCTGCTCGGTGAGCCGGTCGCGGAAGCGCTCCCGGGCCTGCAGCGCCGCCTCCCGGTCGCCGGGATCGACCGTCCGGCCGTGCCGGATGCCCGCCGCAGTCTCGGGGCGGTAGAGGCCCCCGAACCGGGTGAACCAGTCGGCGTGGCTCGCGGCCAGTTCGAACCGGTTGATGACCTGCAACTGCCGGACGAGCTCGTCGAAGTCGGGCAGCAGGTCGAGCCGGCGGACCGTCAGTCCCCGGGCGCTCAAACGGTCCAGTTGCTCCCGGAACGCCTTCAGCGCCTCCGGGCGGGCCCGTTCCAGGTAGCGCCCGACCGGGACGCCGAGGACGGGCCCGTCGTCGGCCGTCCGGCCCGGGCCGTCCCGGCCCTCGAAGCCTCCCGGTCCGGCCGGGTCGCCCGGGTCGCGCCGGCCGGCCCAGTCGTCGCAGAGCAGTGGCGCGGCCAGCGCGACACCCGCCAGATCGGCGGTGAACAGGCCCAGGGTGTCGAAGCTCGGCGCGTTCGGGATCACCCCGTCGATCGGGATCCGCCCGTACGTCGGCCGGAAGCCCACCACCCCGCAGTAGGCGGCCGGCCTGATCACCGAACCGACCGTCTGGGTGCCGATCGCCAGCGGCACCAGCCCCGCCGCGACCGCCGCCGCCGACCCGCTGCTGGACCCTCCCGGGGTGTGCCCGGGGTGGTGCGGATTGCGGGTCGGTCCGGGCGCACTGGCCGCGAACTCGGCGGTGACCGTCTTGCCCGCCACCAGCGCGCCCGCCGCCCGCAGCCGGTCCACCACGGTGGCCTGCGGACCGGCCAGCACGCCCGGCGGCAGCGCGGACCCCGCGTGGGTGGGCAGGCCGTCCACGTGCACGATGTCCTTGACCCCGACGGCCACCCCGTACAGCGGCGGCGCGGCCGCCCGGTCCGGGTACCGGGCGGCGAGCGCGCGGGCCTCGGCGTGCAGCCGGTCCGGGCGGCCGGGTTCGGACACGAAGGCGTGGATCAGCGGGTCGACCTGCTCGATCCGGGCGACCAGCCGGTCGACGTGGACGGCCAGGGTGGGCACTCCGGCCCGCAGTGCGGCGGCCTCGCGGGTCAGCGACCGCGGCCGGACCAGGGACTCCTCCATGCCGACCACGGTAGCCCCGGCCCGCGCCGGCCGGACCGCCCGTGCCGGGGCAGGACCGTCACCCGCCCGCCGACCAGGGCGTTCGCCGCCGTTCACGGCGCGGTCGCTACGGGTGTTCGGACCCCAGGTAGGGCGCCTCGCGCAGGAAGTAGGCGCCACAGGTGTGGCAGCAGAGCTCGGGGGTGTGCCCCCAGTCCACCGCCTCCCGGGCGGCTGCTCCCGCGTCCAGCTCGCGGCCGCACATCGCCACGCTGTCGGTCCCGCGGACCATGTGCCAGAGCCGCACCCCGCCGGACTCGCCGCCGTCGCCGTACTCGGCACGCATCTGGTGCATCATGCCCCCATCGTCCGGCGGCTCCGCGGCCCCGGCAACCGGGGGGCGAGGGGGTCAGACCAGGCCGCCGTACAGCCGCAACCGGGCGATCCCGCCGTCCGGGAAGACGTCCAGCCGGACATGGGTGGCCGGGCGCGGCGCGTCGAGCACCAGCCGGTGGACGGCGTCGGGCTGCAGCCGGGTGCGCGGCACCAGTTCGAACCACTCCTCCGGGTCGGCCGCGCGGTCGTCCCGCCCGTACAGCGCGGCCCAGCCGGCCGCGTTGCCGACGTAGTAGCCGGTGTCGATCTCCACCGCCCGGACGGCCCCCCGGCCCGCGAGCCGCAGCCGCACCCAGTCGTGGCCGTCGTCGCGGCGTCGCCGGTTCTCCCAACCGTCGCCCATCGCGCGGGACTTGCCGGGCAGGGCCAGGCTCACCGGGGCGGAGAAGAAGCGGTCCGAGGCGTCCTCGACGGCGCCGCCGTTCTCGATCGCGGCCAGGTCGAAGGTGCCGAGCGCGGACAGCCAGGTCCGGTCGGGGCGGGCCTCGCCGTGCACCCGGAACCGGGCGATGCCGCCGTCCGGGTACTGGCTCAGCCGCAGGTGGGTGAAGCGGCGGCGGTCCGCGACCGCGAAGCCGTTGGCGGCGTGGCCGCGCACCGGCGAGCGGGGGACCAGCGGGTGCCAGGCGGTGGCCGGGTCCAGCAGCTCCTCCGGGCCCGGGGTGCCGGGGAGTTCGGCGCCCTCGACGCCGATCTGCCGCGGGTGGTTGCCGCGGAAGTGCGCGGTGTCCACGACAACGCCGTGCACGACGCCCGGGACGCCCAGCCGGATCAGCGCCCAGTCGCGGTCCTCGTCGGTCGGGTGCGGACGGGCGGCGCCGGTGCCGCGCCGCCGGCGGGTCTCCCAACCGTCCATGATCTGGCCCTTGTTGCCGAAGGTGTGCGGGCGGAACTCGGCCGGCCCGGGCAGCAGCAGGTTCTCCCGTTCGGCGAACAGCTCGTCGTTGGCGGCGATCACCGCGCCGCCGAGCCGGCGGTCGGCGAGGTCGGTCAGCCCGGTGAACCCGAACTCGGCGGAGCGGTAGTCGGCGTAGGGATTGCCGCCCGCGTACGGCGGGGCGGCCGCGTCGGAGAGGACATCGGAGGAGGCACCGGCTCCGGCGTCGGAGAGGGCATCGGAGGAGGCACCGGCTCCGGCGTCGGAGAAGGCCGGGGCGGAGGCGCCAGGGGCAGCGGCGGGATCGTGCGCGTCGGCGGTCATGGACCCACCTTCGCCCCGCCCGACCGGTCAGGTCCATCACAAAGAACTGAGCAAACCGTTCACTCCACCTGAACGGTCGCCGCCACCGCCGCCAGCTCCGCCAGCACCCGCCGGAGCGGTGGCGTCCGCTCCGTCCCGGCCCGGACGACGGCGACCACCCGGCGGGCCGGCAGGTCCGCCGGAAGCGCCCGGACCGCCGCCCCGCCACCGCGCCCCGCCGACGCCAGCCGGGGTACCAGCGCCACCCCGAGCCCGGCCGCCACCATGGCCAGGATCGCCGTCCAGTCCGCGGCGGTGTGCGCCCGCTCCGGCGCGAACCCCGCCTCCGCGCAGGCCGCACGGGTGATCTCCCGCCACGGCCCGGCGGCGCCGTAGATCCACGGCTCCTCCGCCAGGTCGGCCAGCCTCAGTCCGGGGACCCCGGCCAGCGGGTGCCCGGGCGGCAGCGCCACGTCCAGCGGATCCTCCAGCAGCACCGTCCCGACGAACCGCGGGTCGACGCCGCCCGGCCCGACGGCCAGCGAGAGCGCCAGGTCGACGTCCCCCGCCGCCAGCAACCGGACCGCCTCGGCGGCCTCCGCCTCCACCACCCGCACCGTCAGCCCCGGTGCGGCGTCCCGCAGTCGGACGACCGCCGGGACGAGCAGCCCGCCGATCGCGGTCGCGAACGCGCCCACCCGCACCTCGCCCGCCTCGCCGTGCAGATAGCCCGCCAGTTCGGCCTCGGCCCGCTCCAACTGGCCGAAGACCAGGTCGGCGTGGCGCAGCACCAGCCGCGCCGCCGGGGTGAGCCGGACCCGCCGGCCGTACGGCTCCAGCATCGGGGCGCCCACCTGCCGGGCCAGCGCCGACACCTGCTGCGACGCCGCCGACGGCGACAGGCGCAGGCGCTCGGCCGCCGCCGTCACCGTCCCGCACTCGTCGACCGCCCGCAGCACCCTCAGCCGCCGGAGATCCCACTCGCCCACACCCATCGCGCCAGGGTAGGGCGCATGACGACCGCATTCGGTCACCCCGACCGAAACCCTTCGCCCACCCGTCGATAGGGTGCCGCTCCTGCGACGTTCCGATCATCGGAATCAGGCGTCAAATCGCCCGCACTCGTACAGAATTCGCCCGAACCTGGAGCAAAGACCGTGCGCTCATCCCGCCTTCTGGCTGCGTCCACGCTGCTCGCACTGTCCCTCGGCACGACGGTCGGCGCGGCCACCGCCGGTGCCGCCGCCGTCTCGCCGTCCCCGACGACCGGCACGAGCGCCTCGCCGACGGCCTCCCCAACGGCCTCCCCGACCGGGTCCGGCACGCCGAGCACCTCCGCGTCGCCGACCGGCACCGGCACTCCGTCGGCCACCACGTCCCCGAGCACCACCCGGAGCCCCGGCTCCTCCGCCACCCCGTCGGCGACGCCCACCGGCCGCCCGACCGCGCCGCTCCCGACGCCGAGCATCCCGTGCCCCGGCGGCTACCAGCTGGTCGACCTCAAGGTCACCGGCACCGGCCTGGCCGGCACCACGCTCACCAAGGGGGGCGCGGCCCAGGAGATGACGGCGACCGTCGAGAACACCGGGTCGGTCGACCTGCAGAAGTTCTCCACCTACCTGTTCGTCACCGACATCGGGCAGGAGCCGGTGCTCAACCCCCTGACCTGGGGCAAGGAGGCGTTCACCGGCCAGGTGAAGCTCCCCGGCGGTGACTGGAAGCCGCTGGAGCTGGCCGGGTCCACCCCGCTCGACCTCGGCACCCACAAGCTCGCCAAGGGCCAGAAGCTGACCCTCCAGGTCCGCATCGCCGCCACCGCCCAGGCCCCCGTCGCCAAGTACCACGCCGAACTCGGCGGCTGGTCCGAGTACCTCCCCGCCAAGGACGTGCCCGGCAGCCCGGTCGGCAACGGGTGCGTCACCTTCTCCGGCGTCCACAAGCCCGCCGACCACTTCACGGTGGCCGACGCCCCGGGCGCCCCGTCGGCCACCGCGACCGGGGCCGCCGCCTCCCCCAAGACCTCCACCCCGGCCGGTCCGCACCTGGCCGAGACCGGCTCCAGCTCCAACACGCTACCGATCGCCGCCGGTGGCGCCGCGGTGCTCGCCGCGGGGGCCGGGACGCTGTTCGTGCTGCGCCGCCGCAAGGCCGGCGCGCACGCCTGACGACCGGGACGACCGGAGCGACCGGGACGGGTACTCCGGGGAACTCGGTGAAGGGTGCGCACGGGCCGTGCGCACCCTTCCCGCGTCCCACCGTCGGCCCCTCACGGCGGCACCGTCCCGAGCGGCACCGTCCCGAGCGGCGCCGTTCTGGGCGGCACGTCCCGAGCGCACCCGCAGGGTCGGCCGAGCCTGCTCAGGACGCGGCGCGCAGCAGGGCGTCGTCCTGCCACTTGAGGATCTTGTCGAAGCTCACGATGGCCCCCCGGAGCGGATGGTTGCGGAGCCGGACGTGATCGGTGAGCGCGTGGATCAGGAAGAGGCCGCGGCCCGACTCCGCGGTGAGCTCGGGCAGCATGTCGAGGTCGACCGGCCGGAGCGTCGGCATCGGGTCGGCGTCCGGGCACCCGCCCGGCAGGACGTGGGTGTCGTACGGGCGGCCGTCGCGGCGCGGGCGGTGCGCCGTGAGCAGCGGACCGGGGACGGTGGCGCGTCCGCGCCGGCTGCGGCGGCGCGGTGCCGGCCGGGCCGGCGGGGCCTGGACCGGGGACGGGCGGCGCGACGCGTGGCCGCCGGGGGCGGGGGCGGGCAGGCCGGGCCCCGAGTCCGTCACCTCGATCCGCAGCAGGTCGCCGCTGATCGAGGCGGTGACCTGGTAGCCCTCGTCGGGCCCGTCGCCGGTCCCGTGCTCGACGGCGTTGGCGCAGGCCTCGCTGAGGGCGACACCGAGGTCGTGGGCGATCTGCGGGTCGACGCCCGCGGTCGCCATCGCACCGAGCAGTATGCGGCGGGCCAGCGGCACGCTGGCCGGGTCGCGCTTGAGGTGCAGAGTCCACCAGATGTCCACGGGAGGTCCCTCCTGGCTGCGGCTCCACATATAACCGAGGTATCTCCGGGGGATGCCGGGGTGAACCGTGCCGGAGGTCCGCTACCGCCCGTTCGGCGGATGGACTGGGGCCCGGCTCTGTGCCGAGCGGCGCACGTCCGGGCCCGTGCGCCGGGGCCGAACGGGGCATTCGTAGGGATTTCCCACCCTGCCGATCCGGCAGCGGTAGGCGATGAGATGATGGCCCGGCCATGACTGCCCCAGCCGCCGCCCCCCACCCGGGCGCCCCCGTACCGGACGCTCCGGTGGGGGTCGCCGCCTGGGACCTGCGGCTTGCCCGGGCGGTCCCGTTCGCCCTGGTGTGCACGCTGATCGCGGCCGCCGGGCACGCCCTGGCGGGCGGCGGGAACGTGGCTCCGGCCGCCCTCGCGACCGGCTTCACGGCCGTCCTGGTGGCGGCCGTCGCGTTCGGCGGGCGGGAGCGCTCGCTCACCGCGATCGCCGGTGCGCTCGGCGCGGCGCAGTTCGGACTGCACGTCCTCTTCCACACCCTCGGCGGCCACGCGGGCGCCGGTGCCGGGTCCGGCTCGCACCACGGTGGCGCGGTGGGCTCCGGCCCGCTGACCCTGCCGCAGGTGGCCGGCCGGTTGATCTGCAACGAGGCCCGGCCCGGCACGCTGATCGGGCTGCCCGGCAGTCCGACCGCCGAGCAGCTGGTCGCCGGTGCCGGTCTGGACCCGCAGGAGTACGCGACCGCACCGTGGTGGCAGAGCGGCGTGCTCGGGATGACGCCGTCGATGTTCGCGGGCCACCTGGCCGCCGCCCTGGTGGCCGGCTGGTGGCTCCGGCGCGGCGAGGCGGCCCTCTGGCGGCTGGTGCGGATCACGGCCGCCGCGGCCCGGGAGCACTGGGCGACACCGCTGCGGACGGCCTTCGTCCTGGCCTCGGTCCTGCTGCGCGGCCTGCTCGGCACGCCCGGCGGCCCGGTCCGCCGGTCCGGCGGCCGTGACGGGGACGACCGCGTGCCGGCCGGTGCCGCGCTGCGGCACAGCGTGGTGCGGCGCGGTCCGCCGCTCGGGGCGCTCGCGTACTGACCCGCCGTCCCCGGTGCCTCCCCCAGCGGTACCGGATCCGGGTGTACGCGGCAGTCGAGCCGTACCCGCCCGCTCGTGCGGTCCTGCGGCCCCTCCCCCCACTCCTCCCCACGCCGCGCGGCCCCGCCGTGGCACGGAAGCCCCGTGCCCGGGAGCGGGCCTGCCCGCCGAGCCTCCGATCGGAGACCACGAACACCATGCGTTCCCTTCCCTCCCGCCGTATCGCCGCCGTCGCCCTCACCGCCGCCACCTCCGTGGTGGTCCTGGCCGGCCCCGCCTTCGCCCACGTGACCGTGAACCCCGGCAGCGCCGAGCAGGGCGGTTACACCGCCGTCGACTTCCGGGTGCCGAACGAGAACGACGCGGCCGGCACGGTGAAGCTGGAGATCAACCTCCCGCTGGACCACCCGCTGGCCTCCGTCCGGACCCAGCCGCTGCCCGGCTGGACCACCGCCGTCGAGAAGGCCAAGCTCGACAAGCCGATCAAGGTGCACGGCAACGACGTCAACGAGGCCGTCTCCAAGATCACCTGGACCGCCGACGCCGGCGTGAAGATCGCCCCCGGCCAGTTCCAGGAGTTCCGCGTCTCGCTCGGCCCGCTGCCGACCGACGCCGACAAGCTGGTCTTCAAGGCGCTGCAGAGCTACGAGAACGGCGACATCGTCCGCTGGATCGACGAGGCCAAGGACGGCCAGCCGGAGCCGGCCAAGCCCGCGCCGGTGCTGAAGCTCACCAAGGCCGCCTCCGCCGACAGCCACGGCGTGACCGCCACCGCCTCCCCGACGGCCGCCGCCGACGGCCACGGGCACGGCGAGTCCGGCGCCAAGGACGAGGCCGCCGCCGACTCCGGGTCGAGCGACTCCACCGCCCGGGTGCTGGGCGTCGTCGGCATCGTGGTCGGCGTGATCGGCACCGCGTTCGGCATCCTCGGCCTGCGCCGCAAGAGCAGCGGCCCGGCCTCCTGACCCCAGCACCGGCGGGGCCGTGCCCGCCGCAGGCCGTACCCGTGACCCGCGTCCCGGGTACGGCCCCGCCGGTGATCCACCGCGCACGATCGGACCCTCCCATGCCTCGTACCCACCGCACCGCCCGTCCCGCCCGCACCGCCCGGATGGCCGGCGCCGTCGCCGTCGCGCTGGCCGCCGCACTCACGCTGACCGCCTGCGGATCCGACGGCGCTTCCCCCGGCCCCGCCAAGGTCAACAAGCTGAAGGCCGACTCGCCCTACCAGGGCACCGTGCTCGGCAAGAACTTCGAGAAGCCGGACCTCCAGCTGACCGACACCGCCGGCCAGCCGTACGACCTGCGCAAGCAGACCAGCGGCAAGGCCACCCTGCTGTTCTTCGGCTACACCAGCTGCCCGGACGTCTGCCCGACCACCATGGGCGACATCGGTGTGGCGATGAAGGCGCTCGGCGCCGAGGAGCGGCAGAAGGTCAACGTCGTCTTCGTCTCCACCGACCCGCAGCGCGACACCCCGCAGGTGCTGCGCACCTGGCTCGACTCGATGGGCAGCGACTTCATAGGCCTCACCGGCGACCTCGCCAAGGTGAAGACGGCCGCCAGGGCGCTCGGCATCATGATCGAGGACCCGGTGGTCAACGGCGACGGCACCGTCACCTCCACCCACGGCGCCCAGGTGCTGGCCTTCCTGCCCTCCGACGACAAGGCGCACGTCCTCTACCTCAGCGGCACGGAGGAGAAGGTCTTCGAGCACGACCTGCCGCTGCTCGCCAGGGGGGTCGCCGCATGAAGGGCTCCGACCGGCCCGCCGTCCGCCGCGCCACCGGGACCCGCACCGCCGTCGGCTTCCGCCGGACGGCGCTCGCCGGGGCGGTGCTGGCGACGGCACTGGGCGGCGGCGCCTTCCTGGTCGCCTGCGGGACGGGCGACCGGGGCGACGACGGCGGCGCGGTGTCCGGCGGACCGGCCCGGCTGAGCGTCGCCGACTCCTACATCCCGCTGCCGCCGGCCGGCGGGATGGCGGCGGGCTACCTGACGGTGCGCAACGACGGCGGCGAGCAGGACGAGCTGGTCAAGGTCTCCAGCCCCGGCGCCGGCTCGGTCACCATGCACCGCTCCACCGCCACCACCATGGAACAGGTCGAGAAGCTGCCCGTCCCGGCGCACGGCGCGCTGCAGCTCGCCCGGGGCGGCACCCACCTGATGATCACGGACTGGCAGAAGTCACCCGCCCTGGGCGACGAGCTCGAAATCGACCTGACCTTCTCCCGGACGGGCACCATCTCGGTCAAGGTGCCGGTCAAGGAACTCACCTACCGCCCCGGCCAGCAGTAAGGGATCCACGAGATGCTGAAGGCCGTGCTGCCACCGCTCCTCGGACGCCGGATCGCCGGACTGCTCGGCGTACTCGGCGCGGTGCTCGCGCTGATGCTCGCCGGCGCCGGACCGGCCGCCGCGCACGCCACCCTCCAGACCACCGACCCGGTGCAGAACGCGGTGCTCCCCACCGCGCCGCAAGCCGTCACGCTGACCTTCAGCGAAGCCGTCTCGCTCTCCGGGGACTCGGTGCGGGTGCTCGACCCCGCCGGCAGGACCGTCGACGCGGGCGGCCCCGTCCACGCGGACGGCAAGGACAACACCGCCCGGGTCGGGCTGAACGGCGGGCTGGCGAACGGCACCTACACGGTCGCCTGGCGGGCCGTCTCGGAGGACTCGCACCCGATCGGCGGGGCGTTCACCTTCTCCATCGGCGCCCCCTCCGCCACCACCGTCTCCACCGCCGCGCTGCAGAGCGCCGAGGCGGACGACGTGGTCGCCGCGCTCTACGGCACCGGCCGTACCGTCGCGTACGGGGCGTTCGCGCTGCTCGTCGGCGCCGCCGGGTTCGTGCTGGCCTGCTGGCCCGCCGGTGTGGCCCGGCGCCCGGTCCAGCGGCTGCTGATGACCGGCTGGGTGGCCCTGCTGGTCTCCACCGTCGCGGTGCTGATGCTGCGCGGCCCGTACGAGCGGGGCTCGGGGCTCGCGAAGGCCTTCGACCTGTCCCTGATCCGCGCCACGCTGGACGAGCGGATCGGCACCGCGCTGGCGGCCCGGTTGCTGCTGCTCGCGGCGAGCGGGGTCTTCCTGTCGCTGCTGGTCGGCCACCTCGGCCAGCCGGCCGCGCGCCCGGCGGGCGCCGGGACGGCGCAACCGGCGGAGCCGACGGACGGCGGGCCCGCCGGATCGGACGAGGACCTGGAGGAGGCCGAGCTGCGGGAGCTGGAGCAGCGGATCGCCGAACGACCGCAGCGCGAGGCCCGGTTGGGCCTCGGCGTGGCCGGACTGGTGCTCGCGGTCGCCCTCTCGGCGACCTGGGTCGGCGCCGACCACGCCTCGGTGGGCATCCAGGTCTGGCTGGCGCTGCCGCTCGGCATGCTGCACCTGATCGCCATGGCGCTGTGGCTCGGCGGCCTGGCCGCGATGCTGGTCGGCCTGCGCGAGGGAATCGGCGCGGACGTCGCCGACCGGTTCTCGAAGATCGCGCTCGGCTCGGTCGTCGTGCTCGCCGGCACCGGGGTCTACCAGTCCTGGCGGGGCCTCGGCACCTGGGGCGCGCTGACCGGTACCGAGTACGGGCGGCTGCTGCTGGTGAAGAGCGGCTTCGTGGTCGCCATGCTCGGCGTCGCCTGGTTCTCCCGCTCCTGGCTGGCCCGGCTGCGGGCCGCCCCCGCCGAGGCGTCGGCCGTCCTGCTCCCGGCCCCCGTCCCGGCCGCCGGACTGGCCGCCGGGCTGTCGGAGGGCGCTGCGGACGGCGCCGTGGAGGGCGCCGCCGGGGCGTCGGCCGCCGACGACCCGGTCCGGCAGGCCCAGCTGGCGCGGCAGCGGGCCGCCCGGGAGAACGCCGGCCGGGACCGCGGACTCACCCCGAACCGGGCCGGGCTGCGCCGGTCGGTGCTGGTCGAGGCCGGCGTCGCGGTGGCCGTGCTGGTGGTCACCACGATGCTCACCAACTCGCCGCCCGGGCGGGTGGCGGGCGAGATCGCGGCCGGGGCCGCGAGCGGCGGCACCGCACCGGTGCCCGGCGGCGCGGCACCCGCGACCGGCGCGCCGGCACCGCAGACGGTGCCCGGCCGGACCACGGAGCTCAAGCTCCCGTACGACACCAAGGGCCGGACGCCGAACGCCAGGGGCACCGCGACCGTCACCCTCAACCCGGCGCGGACCGGGTCCAACGAGGTGCACCTGAAGCTGGACGGCGCCGACGGGCAGCCGGTCGAGGTGCCGGAGGTGGAGCTCGCCTTCACCCTGCCGGACCGCGACCTCGGCCCGCTCACCGTCCCGCTGACCGCCGAGGGCACCGGGCGCTGGGCCGGCACCGCGCAGCTGCCGCTGACCGGGAACTGGGTGGTGTCGGTGCTGGTCAGATCCTCCGACATCGACCAGACCACCGAGATCAAGCAGCTGAAGATCGGTTAGATCGGACCATCGCCATGGAGAGCACCAACAGCACCAGGAGCGCCGAGAGCGCCAGGGACAACGGGGCCGCCGGGAACGGCGGGAACGGCGGGAACGCGGGTGCCGCCGGGAGCGACACCGTCGGGGCCGCGCCCGCGGCCGGCGCCGGCCTCACCCGGCGGACGCTGCTGGGGACGGCCGGGGCCGGCCTGGTGGTCGGGGTGGGCGCGGGCGCCGCCGGGGCGGTCGCCCTGGACCGCACCGGCCCGGGGGACGCCGCGCCGTCCGGACCGGAGGGCGCGGCCCCCGCCCTCGGCCCGGCCCGGGTGCCGTTCCACGGCGAGCGCCAGGCGGGCATCCTCGAACCGCAGCAGGCACGGGTCCAGCTGGCCGCCTTCGACCTGGCCGACGGCGCCGGCCGGGACGGGCTGCGCGCCCTGCTCCGGCGCTGGTCCCGGACGGCCGCCCGGCTCGCCGCCGGCGAACCGGCCGACGAGTTCGAGAACCAGGTCGCCCTCGACGCCGGGCCCTGCTCGCTCACCGTCACCTTCGGCTTCGGCGCCGGCCTGTTCGACAAGGCCGGGCTGGTCGACCGCCGCCCGGCCGGGCTGGAGCCGCTGCCCGCCTTCCCTGCCGACGCCCTCGACCCGGCCCGCGGCGACGGCGACCTGTTCGTCCAGATCGGCGCCGACGACGCGCTGGTCGCCGTCCACGCCCTGCGGGTGCTCCAGCGCCAGGCGGCCGGCACCGCGGCGCTGCGCTGGCAGGCGTCCGGCTTCGCCCGGACGCCCGGGGCCACCCCGCGCCCGATGACCGGCCGCAACCTGATGGGCCAGATCGACGGCACCAACAACCCCAAGCCCGGCGAGGAGGGCTTCGCCGCCAAGGTGTTCTGCGCCGCCGGCGGCGACCAGCCGGCCTGGCTCGCCGGCGGATCGTTCCTGGTCTTCCGGCGGATCCGGATGCTGCTGGACAACTGGGAGGCGCTACCGGTCGACCGGCAGGAGCGGGTGATCGGACGGCGCAAGACGGACGGCGCACCGCTCGGCGCACCCGCCGGCGCCGTGGAGTCCACCCCCGTGGACCTCGGCGCGCAGGGACCGGACGGTTCGCTGGCCGTCCCGGCCGACGCGCACATCCGGGTGGCGGCGCCGGCCGCCAACGGCGGGGCCGCCATGCTGCGGCGCGGCTTCTCGTACCACGACGGCCTGTCGTCCGACGGGGCGCCGGACGCGGGGCTGCTCTTCCTCGCCTTCCAGGCCGACCCCCGCAAGGGGTTCACCCCGGTCCAGCGCAAGCTGGCCCGGGGTGACGGTCTCTCCCGCTTCCTGCGGCACGAGGCGAGCGGGCTGTACGCCGTCCCGCCGGGGGCGCCGGAGGGCGGCTACGTCGGGCAGTCCCTGGTGGACTGACCGGCCCCGGCCTACCACTGCGCCGCCCACGGAGCGAAACGCGATCGTGGGCGGCGGGCGGAGTGACTAAGGTGACTCCTTTCGGCAGTCCGCCCCGCAGGGCGGGCCGCCGGCCCCCGGAGGCCCGCCGTTCGACGGCGGTCCGCCGGTTCACGGCAGTCCACCGCGCCGGTCGCCCGGCGCACGGCCGCCCCTTCTCCCCGCACGGTCCCCTTGTCCCCTTGGAGGCGTCATGTCGGCAACCCGCTACACGTACCTCGGGCCGGCGGGCACCTTTACCGAGGCGGCCCTGCGCACCCTGCCCGAGGCGGCGACCCGGGAACTGGTGCCGATGAACTCGGTGCAGCTGGTCCTGGACGCCGTTCGCGGCGGCGAGGCGTCGGGCGCGTTCGTGCCGATCGAGAACTCGGTCGAGGGTGCCGTGACGGCGACCAACGACGAGCTGGCCGCCGGCGCGCCGCTGATGATCTACCGCGAGGTGCTGCTGCCGATCACCTTCGCGCTGCTGGTCCGGCCCGGCACCGGGCTGTCCGACATCAAGACCGTCACCAGCCACCCGGTGGCCCAGGCCCAGGTCCGCCGCTGGCTGGCCGCCAACCTGCCGGACGCGCACTGGGAGGCGGCGGCCTCCAACGCCGACGGCGCCCGGCTGGTCGCCGAGGGCCGCTACGACGGCGCCTTCGCGGGCGAGTTCGCCGCGCCGATCTACAGCCTGGACCCGCTGGTCAAGGACATCGTGGACGCGCAGAGCGCGACCACCCGCTTCGTCCTGGTCGGCCGGCCCGGCCGGGTCTCCTCGCCGACCGGCGCGGACAAGACCTCGATGGTGGTCTGGCTGCCGGACGACCACCCGGGCGCGCTGCTGGAGCTTCTCCAGGAGTTCGCGGTGCGCGGGGTCAACCTGATGCGGATCGAGTCCCGGCCGACCGGTGAGGGGCTCGGCAACTACTGCTTCCTGATCGACTGCGAGGGACACCTCAGCGACCGCCGGGTGGCCGAGGCGATGATGGGCCTCAAGCGGATCTGCCCGCAGGTGCGCTTCCTCGGCTCCTATCCGCGCGCCGATCAGCAGGTCTCCCGGCACCAGCGGCCGGGCACCACGGACGCGGATTTCAGCGCGGCGTCCGACTGGCTCTCCCGCTGCCTCGACGGCCGCGGCGACATCTGAACGTCGGCTTTTATCTCCCTGTCCTTTTCCGACCGTTTTCGACAGGGTCCGGAGGCCGGTGCGGGTGACCGCACCGGCCGTCCGTCGACCGCCCGCCGCTTGTCCACAGGCCGGCCGTCGCGGTAACGCGCTTGTCCACAGGGGTGTGCGCTGTCCACAGCCGAAAGTTATCCACAGGTCTGGGGATGAGTCGACAAACCGGTATAGCCACTGCAGGTATCGGTCGGATCATCGGTTTGCGTCGCAGAGATGACTAATCCGACCAGAGTCACCCGGGTGCCAGCAAATCACCCGTCCGAGCGGTTCAATTCCCTCCCCCGGGAAGGTCAAATGAGGTTTGAAACCTCAATTCCCAGGTTCGACTCACCGCCCACCGAGGCCACTCCGCCATCCACAGGCAGGCCTGCGAGCCTGTGGATAACTTTCCGCCGAACGGTTCCCCACAGCAGTTATCCACAGGTCGGCGCGAGTTATCCCCAGGGGAAAACCGGTACCGGTGGACGGGCCCCCGCCCGGTAGGCTTGGGCCCGTGATTGACCTTCGCCTGCTCCGTGAGGACCCTGACCGAGTGCGCGCCTCGCAGCGCGTCCGAGGCGAGGACGTCGACCTGGTCGACGCCCTCCTCTCCGCCGACGAGCGCCGCCGGTCCTCGGGCACGCGCTTCGACGAACTGCGCAGTGAGCAGAAGTCGCTCGGCAAGCTGGTCGCCAAGGCCCAGGGCGACGAGAAGGCCGCCCTGCTCCGGCGCACCAAGGAGCTGGCCGCCGAGGTCAAGGCCGCCGACGCCGAACAGGCCGGGGCCAAGGACGAGGCCGAGCGCCTGCTCCGCTCGCTGGCGAACCTCATCGACCCGGCCGCCCCGGTCGGCGGCGAGGAGGACTTCGTCACCCTGGAGGAGATCGGCACCCCGCGCGACTTCGCCGCCGAGGGGTTCGAACCGCGCGACCACGTCGAGCTGGGGCAGATCCTCGGCGCGATCGACACCGAGCGCGGTGCCAAGGTCGCCGGCGCCCGGTCGTACTACCTGACCGGCCCCGGCGCGCTGCTGGAGCTCGCCCTGGTCAACATGGCGATCGCCCAGGCCACCGCGGCCGGCTTCACCCCGATGATCACCCCGGCCCTGGTCCGCCCGGCCGCCATGGACGGCACCGGCTTCCTCGGCCAGGCCGCCGAGAACGTGTACTTCCTGGAGGGCGACGACCGGTACCTCGTCGGCACCAGCGAGGTCCCGCTCGCCGCGTACCACATGGACGAGATCATCGACGCGGACAAGCTGCCGCTGCGCTACGCCGGGTACTCGTCCTGCTTCCGCCGCGAGGCCGGCACCTACGGCAAGGACACCCGCGGCATCATCCGCGTCCACCAGTTCGAGAAGGTGGAGATGTTCGTCTACACC
Source organism: Kitasatospora sp. NPDC058406 (assembly GCF_042722765.1). Classification (NCBI taxonomy): domain Bacteria; kingdom Bacillati; phylum Actinomycetota; class Actinomycetes; order Kitasatosporales; family Streptomycetaceae; genus Kitasatospora; species Kitasatospora sp. NPDC058406. The sequence continues at coordinate 32,924 of NZ_JBHXKE010000011.1, read as the reverse complement.
ACTCCCGAGGACGCGGAGAGCGAGCACCGCAGGCTCCTCCAGTGGGAGAAGGACTTCCTCAACGCCCTGGAGCTGCCGTACCGGGTCATCGACGTCGCCTCCGGCGACCTCGGCTCCTCGGCCGCGCGCAAGTTCGACATCGAGGCGTGGATCCCCACCCAGGGCAAGTACCGCGAGGTCACCTCGACCTCGAACACCACCGAGTACCAGTCCCGCCGCCTCAGCATCCGCATGCGCGAGGAGGGCAAGGTCCGCCCACTGGCCACGCTGAACGGCACCCTGGTCGCCGTCCCGCGCACCATCGTGGCGATCCTGGAGAACCACCAGCAGGCCGACGGCTCGGTCGTGGTCCCGGAGGCGCTCCGGCCGTACCTCGGCGGGCGCACCGTCCTGGAGCCCGTCAAGTAGCACCCCGCGGCGCGGTGCCGGGGCGCACATCGCCCCGGCACCGCGGACCGCAGGACGACCGTCGTCCCGCAGGAGCGCGGCACCCCAGGCGCAGCGGCCCCGCAGGACGGCAGGACCAGCAGCACAGCACCGCGGGTCGGCGGAACACCGCGGTGACACCCGAAGCAACTCCCGGGAGACGTACGGCCCATGAGCACCACCAGCCCCAGCCCCGTCTCCCCCGCCGACGGCGGCGGCCTGCCCTTCCGGCTGGTCGCGACCGACCTCGACGGCACCCTGCTGAGCAGTGCGGAGACGGTCTCCGCGCGCACCCGCGCCGCGCTGGCCACCGCCACCGGTGCCGGGGCGCTCCACATCATCGTCACCGGCCGCTCGGCCCCCTGGGCCCGCCCGGTCTTCGACGAGATCGGCTACCGGGGCATAGCGGTCTGCGGCCAGGGCGCCCAGGTCTACGACGCGGGCGCGCACAAGCTGCTCACCTCGCTCACCCTGGACCGGCAGTTGGCCGCGCTGGCCATCGCCAAGATCGAGGCGGAGACCGGCCCGCTGGCCGTCGCCGCCAACCAGGACGGTCTGGAGGGCGCCGTCCTGGCCGGCCCCGGGTACCAGCTGCAGATCGGCTCCGACCTGCCGGTCGTCCGGGCCGCCAAGGACGAGCTGTTCACCGCCCCGATCTCCAAGCTGTACATCCAGCACCGCAGCCTGACCGACGACGCCCTCGCCGAGGCCGCCCGCCGCGCCGCGGGCGATCTGGTCGGCGTGGTGATGGCCGGTGCGGGCATCGTCGAACTGCTGCCGGTCGGTCTCTCCAAGGCCACCGGGCTGGCCGTCGCCGCCCGGCGGCTCGGCGTGACCGCCGCCGACACCATCGCCTTCGGCGACATGCCCAACGACGTGCCGATGTTCGGCTGGGCCGCGCACGGCGTCGCCATGGCCAACGCGCACCAGGAGCTGCTGGCGGTCGCCGACGAGGTCACCGTGAGCAATGACGAGGACGGCGTCGCGGCCGTGCTGGAGCGTCTCTACCCGTTGGGGTGAACTCCGCTGCCGGGCCTCCCGGTTCAGCCGTTGGAGTGAGTCGTGACGGCGAACCGGCGGGTCGGACCGGCGCGGCCGGGTTCGGCGGCCGAGCGGCACCGGAGAAGTTTGTATGCTCCCAGGGTTGCCGCTTCCGCCGCTGAGAGGTCCGCGCCATGTCAGGCCAGTGGAGCGAGAGCCTGCCGGAACCGGGCGGGCGACGGCGCGCCGACGGAGGCGTCCGGACCGACCGGTCCGAGGAGGGTCCCGGCCGCGTGCCGGCACCGCGCCCCGGCGGCCGGGCCGAGGCCCGTCGGGCCGCCCAGAGCCGGGGCACTCCGGGCAAGACCGCCCAGCGCAGCACCACGCAGGGCAGCGGCGTCCAGGGCGGCACCGTCCAGGGCGGCACCGTTCAGGGCATCGGTGTCCAGGGCGGCGGCGTCCAGGGCCGGCCCGGGCGGGTCGGCCCCGACGGGTGGGCCGGAGGCCGGCCGGGCCGGGACGCCCGGCCGGAGGGACCGCGGAACACCCGCCGGCACCCCGCCCGGAACGCGCGGCGCGGCGCCCGGCGGATCATCGCCTGGTCGGTGGCCGGGGTGCTCGTCGTCCTGGCCGGTGCAGGCGGCGCGGTGTACTACAAACTGAACGGCAACATCCGCTCGTTCGACCCGGACGCCATCGCCACCGACCGTCCGCCCGCGCCGGCCCCCGACGCCCACGGCAACCGGCCCGTCAACGTGCTGCTGATCGGCTCCGACTCGCGCGCCGGACGGAACAGCGACCTCGGCGGCGGCAACGAGGGCGGCGCCCGCTCCGACACCACGATCCTGCTGCACGTCTACGCCGACCACCGGCACGCGGTGGGCATCTCCATCCCGCGCGACGCCCTCGTGACCGTCCCCCGGTGCCGGCTCCCGAACGGGAAGTGGACCAAGGAACAGCCCGGACAGATGTTCAACTCGGCCTTCTCGGTGGGCAACACGGAGTCCGGCAACCCGGCCTGCACGCAGAACACCGTGGAGAAGCTCACCGGCATCCGCGTCGACCACACGATCGAGGTCAACTTCCAGGGTTTCGCCGCGATGACCGGGGCGGTCGGCGGGGTCGACGTCTGCCTGCCCAACGACATCCACGAGGGGAACATCAACCCCGGCCTGGGCCGGAAGGGCAAAGTGGTGCTCGCCAAGGGCCGCCAGCGGGTCTCCGGCCAGCAGGCCCTGGACTACGTCCGGCTGCGGCACGGCATCGGGGACGACTCCGACATCGGCCGGATGAAGCGTCAGCAGGCTTTCCTGTCCTCACTGCTGGCCAAGATCAAGAGCCAGGGCCTGAGCCCCGGAACGCTGCTGCCGCTGGCCGACGCGGCGACCCGGTCGATGACCGTGGATCCGGGGCTCGACTCGGCGGCCAAGCTGGTGGACTTCGCCCTCTCACTGCAGGACATCGACCTGCACGACGTCAAGTTCCTGACCACGCCGTGGCGTTACAACGGCGCGCGGATCGACCTGGTCCACCCGGCGGTCGACAGCCTGTGGAACACCCTCCAGGCCGACCGGACCATCGACGGCCAGGACGCCACCGGCCGGCAGGACGACGCACCCGGCTCGCCGCCCCCCGAGGCACCCTCCCCCACGGCGTCGCCCTCGCCCTCGCCGCTCACCACCGAGGGCCCGCCGATCCGGGTCGCGGTCCTCAACGGCACCACCGCCCCCGGCCTGGCCGCCCGGGCCGCCGAGACGCTCCGGGCGGCCCGGGTCACCGTCACCGGGGTGCGCAGCGCGAGCAACACCGCCCGGGCGACCACCACGGTCGAGTACGGGACCGGACAGCGGGCCGGTGCGGAGAAGGTCGCCGCCCTGTTCCCCGGCGCGGCGGTGACGCCCGGTCAGGCGGCCGGGATCAGCGTGCTGCTCGGCCGGGACTACGCCGCCGGTGCCGCCGCCTCGGCCGCCTCGGCGTCCGCGTCCGCCGGCGGTTCGTCCGGTGCCCCGGTCCCGCTGCCCGCCGAGGTGGTCAACGAGGCCCGGTCCGGCGACGACGACATCTGCGGCAACGTCTCCTACGGCTGACCCCCGGCCCGTCCGGGGCCGGGGGTCAGGTCGGGTCGGGTCAGGTCGGGTCAGCGGCTCAGGCATGGCCTGGCCTGGCCTGGCCGCCGTACCGACGGGATCAGAGCGCCGAGCGAATCAGAGCGCCGAGCGGATCCAGCCGTCGACCAGCGCGGTGAGGTCCTGGTCGGCCTGGCCGTGGTCGATCGCGTGGGTGCGGATCACGTCCCCGCCGCCCCCGAACAGCCCGCCGCGCTTGTCCGCCTCCAGGACCACCTCCACCCGGTGGGCGGTGGTGACGAAGCTGACCTCCAGCGAGTTGCAGGCGTGCGCGTACTGCGGCGCCGAGGAGTACTCGATCTCCTGGTAGAAGGGCAGCGTCTGAGCGGTGCCGCGGATGTGCCCGGCCTCCAGGTCGGCCGAGCGGAACCGGAAGCCGAGCTGGAGCAGCGACTCCAGGATGCGGCGCTGGGCCGGCAGCGGCTCGACCTCCAGCGGGTCGGAGTCGCCCTTGTCCAGCGCGCCCGCGATGTCGACCTCGGTCCGCACGCCCAGCTGCATGCCGTGGAGGCGCTGCCCCGCGATGGTGGTGACCGGCGTCTCCCACGGCACCTGGACGGCGAACGGGACGGACCGGTTCTCGCCCGGGGCCAGCTTCAGCGGCTGGGTCACCGAGAAGCGGGCGAACGGGTACAGCCCGGTGCTCTCGCCCTCCTCGTGCTCGACCTCCACCCGGGCGACCAGCGTCAGCGTGATCCCCCGGATGTCGGCCTCCACCGTCCCCCCGGTCAGCTCGACCGTCCCTTGCAGGGTCCCACCGGGCTGCACGACCGGCGTGGTCAGAACGGTGTCGACGCCGGGACCGCCGACGCCCAGGGCACCGAGCAGCTTCTTGAACACCATGCGGACGCTCTCCTCGAATCAGGGGTGTGGACCGGCTCCGTCATACCAGACCACCGGTAGGGCCGGCCTCAGGGGCCGCTCGTCGTCGGAGCCGGCCGCCGGGCCGGGGCCGAACGCCGGACGCACGGTTCCACCGCCACGGGGGGCAACCACCCGAGCGCCCGGGTACGTCATATCTTCGTCACGCCCGTTCGTCGTCGACACCAGGGGGAGCCTGGCGGACCCCGCGTCGAGGACGGCACGATCACGTATCCACCCGGCGCCAACTTCATGCCTGGAGGCCGTTCTTGATCGCCAGCACGCCCGTAGCGCGATGGTCCTGGGGTGAACCCGGACACCGGACCGACCTGGTGGGCGAGGCCGTGCGCCGGTTCGTCCTGGCCCTGCGGGCCCTCGACCGGCACCGGCTGGGCACCCCGTGCCTGGGGCGGGTGGCCGTGTCCGTTCCGCAGCCGGGTCGCCGGAACTTCCTGGTCCGGTCGGACTTCCGGGTCGGCGCACTCGCCGTGGTGGACTCGGGGGCTCCCGAGTCGCTGACGGCGCAGATCAAGGCGGCTCTCGCCCCCGGCGAGATCGGCACCGTCGAACTGTTCGCGTCCTGCGACGGCGTCGTGGAGACCGGCCGCGGCGCCCGGGCGGCGGAGGGGCTGTTCACTCTGGGGGCGGAGGCGTCCGAGGGGTTCTTCAACGTGGGACTCACGACGCACTCCGACGCCTGGCTGCCGTTCGACCTCCGCGGGCGCGGCCAGGACGCGGTGTTCGCCGCGAACGGCCCCCGCCTCGCCTCGGCCCTGGCGGAGATCTCCGCGGCACTGGGCCTGGAGGTCGACCCCGACGACGCGACCTGGTTCGCCGTTCCGACCGGGAGGGGGGCCGAGAACCGGTTCGAGGACGCCGACGGTTCGCCCTCCGACGTGTGGGGGCGGTTCGAGATCCCCTACCGGAACGGGAACTCGAACCGGACCCCGCGCGACGCGACCTGATCGGACGGGCCGGGGCCGCACCGGGGACCCGGCCCGGCGGCTCCCGGCCCCGCCGCCGTCACCGGCCCGGGCCCGACCTCGCCGACCGGGTGTGCCGGTTCGGACGCAACGGTTCCCCCGGCGTTCATCCCCAGTTGTAGGATGACCGGGCAAGCAGTTGTAGGATGACCGATGACCGGCTCCTCCAGGGCAGCCGCAGACCGGGGAGGAACCGCCGTGACCAGTGCGAACAGCAGCAACGACACGCTGCAGACCGCCGGGCGGCGCTCCCTCGTGGACACCGCGATCGAGCAGCTGCGCGAGCAGCTGAGCTCCGGTGTCTGGCCGGTCGGGTCGCAGATCCCGACCGAACACGAACTCGCCGAGCGGCTGGGCGTCGGACGGAACACCGTCCGGGAGGCGATCCGGGTGCTGGCGCACGCGGGCATGCTGGTCTCCCGTCAGGGCGAGGGCACCTTCGTGCGCTCCACCAGTGACCCGGCGTCCGTCCTGCGCGGCGTCCAGCGCTCCGGCGTCCGCGACGTCCTGGAGGTCCGGGCCGCGCTGGAGGCCGAGGGCGCCCGGCTGGCCGCGCTGCGGCACACCCCCGAGGACATCGTCCGGATGCGGGCCGCGCTGGCCCGTGAGGTCGAGGTGATCGCGGCGCACCCCGAGCGGGCCGGCCGCGAGGCGACCGTCGAGCACGACCTGGAGTTCCACACCGCCGTCGTCGAGGCCGCGCACAACCCGGCGCTGGCCGAGGTGTACCGCTACTTCGGCGCCTCGGTGCGCGAGTCGATGCGGACGGCGTTCGGCGACCACGAGATGCCCGAGGTGGTCGTCGCCACCCACGAGGCGCTGGTGGACGCGATCGAGAGCGGTGACCCGGACCGCGCCGAAGCGGCCTGTCGCGCGCTGCTCGCCGAGCCGACCGCGGCCGTCGAGCAGCTCCTCGCCGCCATCGCGGCCCGGAAGTAAGCGGCCCCGAGCCCCTCCGCGCCCGCCCCTCCGCGCCCGCCCCTTCCGCCCTCCGCGTTCCCGCCCCTCGGCATCCCGCCCTTCGGCGTTCCCGGAACCGTTTCCCGAAAGAGCAGCACGCCCCATGGCCGTCACCCGTGCCCAGCAGCCGGTGGTCACCACCTCCTCCGCGCTCCCCGTCCGCAGCCGGCTGGCCCACCCCGCGCTGCTGCTGACCGGCATCCTGCTGGTCGCCCTGAACATGCGCGCCTGCCTGGCGGCGGTGTCCCCGATGGTCGGGGAGATCCAGCGCACCTTCGGGCTGTCCGCCACCGCGAGCGGTCTGATCACCACCGTGCCGGTGCTCTTCCAGGGCGTCGGCGCGCCGCTCACCCCCCGGCTGACCCGGCGGTTCGGCACCGAGCGGGTGGTGCTGGGCGCGGTGCTCGTGCTCGGCGCGGGCGTGCTGCTGCGGGTGCTGCCCTCGGTGTCCGCGCTGTACGCCGGGTGCGTGGTGATCGGCGTGGCCATCGCCGTGCTGAACGTCTCCATGCCCGGCCTGGTCAAGCGCGAGTTCCCGGGCAGGGCCGCCGCGATGACCGGCGTCTACTCGACCACCATGCTGGTCGGCGCGACGCTCGCGGCCGGTACGTCGGTGCCGTTGGAGCACGTGCTCGGAGGCGGGTGGCAGGCCTCGCTCGGCGCCTGGTCGCTGCTCGCCCTGGTCGCCGCGGTGGCCTGGCTGCCGCAGGTGCTGCGGGCGCGGGCCGGCCGGACGGCCGCCGCCCCGACGGGTCCCTCGGCGGTGACGGCGACCGCGAGGGCGACCGCGACGGCTGCGACCGGCCCGGCTTCGGCGAACCGGCCGATCGAGGGAATCTGGCGCTCGCCGCTGGCCTGGCAGATCAGCCTCTTCATGGGCATCTCGTCGCTGCTGGTCTACACCCTGGTCGCCTGGATGCCGACCATCCTGGCCGACCAGGGGATGGACCGCGGCGAGGCCGGCCTGGTCTTCGCCTACTCCAACCTGGTGCAGGTGGTCGGCGCCTTCCTCGTCCCGCTGATGGCCGGCCGGATGACCAGCCAGCGGGCGCTCGCCCTCGTGATGGCCGTGCTGAACGGGGTCGGCGTCGCCGTCCTGCTGATCGCGCCGGTGCCGGGCGCGTGGGTGGCGGCCACCATCCTGGGCGTCGCCCAGGGCGGTTCGCTCGGCCTCGGGCTCGCCTTCATCGTGCTGCGGACCGACAGTGTCGCCGGAGCCGCCCAGCTGGGCGGGATGTCGCAGGCGATCGGCTACCTGGTCGCCGCGGCCGGTCCGGTCGGTGCCGGCGCCCTGCGCCAGCTGACCGGCGGCTGGACCGTGCCGCTGGCGCTGATGCTGGTGCTGGTCACCGTGGTCGCCGCCGCCGGCTGGGGCGCCGGACGCAACCGCACGCTCTGAGGCGACCGCACGGTCCGCGACGGCGGCCGCACGAGGGTCGGCCCCGGCAGCAGTTGCCGGGGCCGACCCCGTCCTCGCTCCGCTTCCGTCGCTCCGCCCGGCCCGGGGCCCGGCGTGCGTCGCCCTCCCGGGGCTACTCCTCGCTCGCCAGGGTCAGCCCGGCCAGCCGCACCGAGGCGAACACCGCCGCCGCCACGGTGGCCACCAGCAGCAGCGGCACGGCCACGCCGAGCGCCACGTCCGCGGTGATCGCGCCCTCCTCGGCCACCGCCTTGGCCACCGACAGCCCCCACTGCTGGACGCTGAGCGTCCGGGCGCCCTCGACGAAGTTGCCGATCAGCGACTCCCAGACCAGCGCGTACGCCAGGCCGGCCACCACCGCGTGCCGGGTGACCACGCCGAGCAGCAGGAACAGCGAGCTGTACGCGGCCCCGGCCACCAGCGTGGCCACGGTGTAGCCGACCGCCAGGCCGTCCCGGGTGCCGTACAGCAGCAGCCCGGCGAGCAGCGTCGGGACGGCCGCGAAGACCCAGGTGGTACCGATCGCCACCACCAGCTTGGTGGTGATGATCTTCCAGCGGGGCAGCGGCTTCGCCAGCAGGTAGACGATCGAACCGTCGTCGATCTCGGTGGCGATGGCGCCGGTGCCGACGACCAGGCCGAGGATCGGCAGCAGGGTGCCGAGGCCGAGCTGGCCGAGGATCTTGACGGTCAGGTCGTGCTTGTCCCCGCTGGCGCCGGCGGCGATCGCCGAGACGAGCAGCAGCAGGGCGGGGACCACCAGCAGCAGCAAGCCGCGGCGGCGGCCCAGCAGGCCGCGCAGCGTCAGCCTGGCGACGGTCGGGTTCATGGTGGGTCGGCCTTCCTGGGGTCCGTGTGGGTCCGGTTCGACGTGCGGTTCGGCGTGCGGTTCCGGTTCAACGCGCGGTTCCGGTTCACGCGTCCGGATCCGGCTGCGGAGCCGGGTGCGGCTGTGCGTGCGGCGCGTACGTGCGGCTGTGCGGGCGACTGTGCGTGCGGCTCCGGGCCGGTACGCCGGGGGCTAGGCGGAGACGAGGTACGAGAAGACGCTCTCCAGCGACTCGTCCGCGGGCGCCACGGTGTACAGCCGGATGCCCGCCTGCTGGGCGACCTTCGGCAACAGGGTGGTGAACCCCTGGAAGTTCACCGCCTGGATGCGCAGCGCCTTCTCCTGGAGGTCGAGCTCGATGCCGGCCGTCGACGGGTCGGCGATGAGCGCCGACGCCAGCCGGCGGTCGTCGCTGGAGCGGACCAGGTAGCGGTGCGGGCGGTCGGTCATCAGCCGGCGGATCTTCCGGAAGTCGCCGGAGGCGGCGTGCCGCCCGGCCACGACGACCTCGATGTGCCGGGCCAGCTGCTCGACCTCCTCCAGGATGTGCGAGGAGAACAGCACCGTGCGGCCGTCCGCCCCGAACCGGCGCAGCAGTTCCATCAGCTGGAGCCGCTGCCGCGGGTCCATCCCGTTGAACGGTTCGTCGAGCAGCAGCACGGCGGGGTCGTGGACCAGGGCCGACGCCATCTTGACGCGCTGCTTCATGCCCTTGGAGTAGGTGCCGGTCTTCCGCTCCTGCGCGTACTCCATCTCGACCAGGGCCAGCGCCTTGCGGGCGGCGGCACCCGGGTGGGGGAGTCCGTGCAGTTCGGCGTTGGCGAGCACGAACTCCCAACCGGTGAGGTAGTCGTACATCGACTCCCGCTCGGGGACGAGCCCGATCTGGCGGTACACCTGCTGGTTGCGCCAGATCGGCGCGCCGTCCAGGGTGACCGCCCCGGTGGAGGGAGCGAGGAATCCGCTCATCATGTGGATGAGGGTCGACTTCCCGGCACCGTTGGGACCGAGCAGACCCGTGACACCGGGACCGATCGCCATGCTGACGTCGTTGACGGCGACCACGTTCCCGAACCAGCGGGAAACCTTGTCGATGGTGATGGTGGCCATGGCGCCCTCTCAGATACTCGGTTGATCAGATGCCGCGGTAGCGGCGCAGCAGCAGCCGGTACGAACCCGCGACCATCACGGCGGCGACGGCGGCGAAGACGACCACACCCAGCCCGCCCGGCGCGTGCAGCCGCTCGGGACCGCTGCCGAGGTCGAACACCTGGTTGGTCAGGCTCTCCACGAGCGCTCCCGGCGAGAGCAGCGCGGCCCACTGCGCGGAGTCCGAGGCCCCTCCGTCGGCGGTGGTGCCGCTGATCCCGATCACGATCGCGACGACCACCGTGCTCACCGCCAGGTAGCCCATGATCGCGGCCACCCCGAAGCCGCGCCGCGGCGTGGCGGCGGCGATGACCACCGCGATCGAGGTCGGCACCAGCGCGTACAGGACCGCCGCGGTCAAGCCGTACAGGAAGTGCTCGGTCTCGTGGCCGAAGCTCAGCCCGCTCAGCAGCGCACCGACGTACAGCACCAGCAACGGCACCAGCATCAGGAGCAGTTGGGCGCAGACCATCGCGGCGTACTTGGCCCGGACGTAGTCGGCGCGGGTGATCGGGCGGGAGAAGTACAGCGGCACGGTGTGGTGCCGGAGGTCCCGCGAGAACAGCACCGGCGCCTGCGAGGCGAGGAAGATCGAGACGACCAGCCCGACCGCGCTCAGGTACTCCGCGTAGTCCATCGACAGCTTGTCCTGCCTGGCCACGACGGTGATCACGACGATCATCACGGCGGGCACGGCGGCCGCGCCCAGCACGAGCATCGGCAGCACCTTGGACTTGCCCGACCGCCCGAGGCCGTACGCGGCGCGCAGGCTCTGGGTGAACAGCGAGCGCGTGGCGTACGCCCGGCCCAGCCGAGGGCCTGCGTAGCCCCGGTAGCCGATGTCGTGGATGACTCCGGTGTCGGTCGGCCTGGTGTCAGGAGACAGCGACATCTGCGGTACCCCCCTCGTTCTGCCGGCGGTCGCCGCCGGCCGGTGCCCTGTCCGCGACGCCGTCCGCATCGCCGTCGGCGCCACTGCCCGCGCCGCCGTCCGTGAACAGCTCGGCCACCCGGTGGCGGCGCTGCTCCAGCCGGACCAGCCCCAGGCCGAGGCCCGCGACCGCGTCCCGGATGGTGTCGTACGTGTCGTCGCCGGCCAGCCGGACCAACAGGATCCGCGGCCCCTCCGTCTCCACCGCGAGCCCGGCCGCGGCCAGCCGCGCGCGCACGGCGGCGCTCGCGTCCAGCCCCGCGTCACGCGGGTGGTCGGTCACCTCGACCGCCAGGGTGGCCGTCGCACCGGTGAAGGAGGCCGTCGACGAGGACCGCAGCAGCTTGCCGCCGTCGATGATCACCAGGTGGTCGCAGGTCCGCTCCAGCTCACCCAGCAGGTGGGTGGTGACCAGCACCGAGATGCCGAAGTCGGTGTGCACGCGGCGGATCAGCGCCAGCATGTCGTCCCGGCCGACCGGGTCCAGCCCGTTGGTGGGCTCGTCCAGCAGCACCAGCTTCGGGTCGTGCACCAGCGCCTGCGCCAGCTTGACCCGCTGCTTCATGCCCGTCGAGTACCCGCCCATCGGCCGGTAGCGCTCCTCGTACAGCCCGACGTGCCGCAGCGTGTCCGCCGTCCGCTCGCGCGCCGCGGCGGCGGGCAGCCCCGCCATCCGCGCCATGTGCACCACGAACTCGGTGGCCGACACGTCCGGCGGCAGGCAGTCGTGCTCCGGCATGTAGCCGACCTGCTCGCGGATCTCCGAGCCCTGGGTGGCGATGTCGAGACCGAGCACCTGCCCGGTCCCCGAGGTCGCCGGGGCCAGCCCGAGCAGGATCTTGATGAGTGTGGACTTGCCCGCCCCGTTCGCCCCCACCAGACCGACCACCCCGGGCTCAACCTCTACGGTGAGCTGATCGAGGGCGGTGACCCGGGGGAACCTCTTGGTGAGGCCGTCCGTCTTGATGACAGTGGACACGTGGCCCAACGTAGTGCGCACCCGCCACCGGGGCCATGAGCTCCGATGACGAGCCTGTCTGCTGCTGCGGTATGACACCCGGGCCGTCGTCCCCTAGGGGATCCGCGCGGACCCCGCCCGCGGAGCCACCGGCCGGCTCCCCCGGCACGCGGGATCGGCCGGTGGCCGTCGGGTCCTGCGGACGCGCGGTCAGCCCAGCTGGGCGAGGCCCTCGGTGGCGATCCGCTCGAACACCGCCGGGTCGTTCTCGAAGATCGAGTCCGGCACCGGCCAGTGGATCACCAGCTCGGTGATCCCCAGCTCCCGGTACCTGCCCGCCCAGTCGACGAAGGCGTCCACCGAGGCCAGCGGCTTCTCCGCCGTGGACCCCTGGAGCAGCACCTTCTCCAGCTCACCGGCGTCCCGCCCGGCCGCCCCGCAGGCCGCCCGGAGCTTCTCGATCTGCGCGGCGATCACGGCCGGCGCCTGCTCCACCGGCACGTCCGCCGGCCCGCGCGGGTCCCCGTACGTCACCCAGCCCTGCCCGTACTCCGCCGCCAGCCTCAGCCCGCGCGGTCCGGTCGCCGCCACGTAGAACGGCACCCGCGGCGTCTGCACGCAGCCGGGGATGTTCCGCGCCTCGACCGCCGAGTAGTACGTACCCTCGCGGGTCGTGGCATCGGTGCGCAGCAGCTCGTCCAGCAGCGGCAGGAACTCCCCGAACCGGTCCGCCCGCTCCCGCGGCGACCACGCCTCCTGGCCGGTCGCCGTCGCGTCGAAGCCGGTCCCGCCGGCCCCGATCCCCACGGTCAGCCGCCCGCCCGAGACGTCGTCGACCGTGATCAGCTCCTTCGCCAGCGTCACCGGATGCCGGAAGTTCGGCGAGGTGACCAGCGTGCCGAGGCGGATCCGCTCGGTCGCCGTGGCCGCCGCCGTCAGCGTCGGCACCGCCCCGAACCACGGCTCGTCCCGGAACGACCGCCACGACAGGTGGTCATAGGTGTACGCGGCATGGAACCCGAGCTCCTCGGCCCGCCGCCAGATCTTCTGCCCCTCGCTCCACCGGTGGATGGGGAGGATCACCGTGCTCAGATGCATGCCACTGACCCTAGCCGGGGCACCCCCACTGAGCGTTGATCCATGCACGTCAGACGGTGGTGTGCGCATGGCTTCCGGCGCCAGTCACTGCAGCTCTGACACCCGCGGCCCCTGCAGTTGCTACGACAGCCCTACCGCTGACCTCGCTGGTACGGGGTGCGAGGCCCGCACAGGGGCAACAGATGCCGGGGCGGGGGTTTTGGGTCGTGGCACTTGGCGCACTCGACGTATCGAGGGGCTGCAGGGCGCACGGGGCCTGGGCGGGTGGCATCTTGCGTTCAAGTCGGCTGCGGAGCAAGCCTGTCGGGGAGTGCGGCGGAATGGGTAGGCCGGGCAGCAGGGCGTGGGCGAGGTCGCCGTGGGTCGCGTCGCGTTCCCCCACTGGGCGACCAGGGGTGCGAGCGCGCGGGCCTCGGCCTCGCCGAGGTGCAGGCGGGCTTCGGGGCGGATTGCCCGGAACAGCGTGTCGACCGCCTCGCGGACCTGCTCGTCCGGCAGCACGGGGGCGTCCTCGGTCTCCCGGAGGTCCTCCTCATCCCGAACCTCAGCCGCCCCGGACGAGGCCGTCGACAGCCAGGGGGCGCCTCTGGACATATAGCGGGGCCACCCGCCGGAACCCATGACGTAAAACGGCTTCCGGTGGTCATCGACGACCGTGGTGCCCGGCTCGCCCTGCTTCACCCAATCCAGCTCGATAGTGAAGCAGCACTCATCCGACGTATCGGAGATGACTGCTGCGTTCACCCCACACGCCTGCGGTCTGACCCTGCGATCTCGTCCGTCTCCTCGTCATCCTGTACAAGGACTTCACTGTGAGGCGTCTCCCGGATCACCTGGTCCACCGCATCGTCGATGGCCTTTTCACTGCTCAGCCATCTCCCGACGGTTGGGTCGCGCTCTACGCGGCGGGCCGCTGGCGACGAGGGCAGGGCTCACTGCATGTCCGAGATCCAGTCGTCGGTGGTGGTCAAGTGGCGCAGTCCAACGGCTTCCTGCGCCCACCGGCGCCCCTTCACCAGGGCCTCGACGACCGGCTCGAAGTCACTGCTGCCGTCCAGCCAGCCCACCAGCCGCCTGGCGTCCTCCGGTCCGCTGCTCTCCTTGCCGGGAAGGTCGACGCCCACCCGAACCAGTTCGCGGTAGAGGACGGGGGTGGGGCGCACCGGTGGCAGCTCCAGCTCCACGGCCCTGGCGGACGCCTGGAGGGGAATGTCCAGTCCGCTGCTGTCCAGGTCGCCGAAGTAGCGGATCTCGCTGAACTCCTGGTGGCCCGGCACGGCTCCGGAGAGGTGGTGGTCCTTGATGCTGGCGACGGATGCCTTGAACGACTTCCCGACGCCCCAGGCCACGCAGCCGATCCGGTGCTCGATCCGGCCTTCCACCTCCCGGAGCCTGCGGACCAGGGAGGTGTAGGTGGCCGAGTTCTCCACGACGAGGAGCACGTCGCCGGCGCCGAGCGAGGTGTGCCGGTTGCGCATGTCGTGCGAGAAGTGGCTGCTGAGCAGTGGGGGGCTTGTCGGGAACGCCCTGATCAGTTCGAAGAACGCCGCCTTGTCCTGGAAGAGCGGCCCGCCGAATCCCTTCTGGTCCAGGCACTTCTCTGGTTCCGGGAAGCAGGAGATGTACTCCGGCTTCCCGAAGATCTCCAGCGCGCGCTCGCGCAGCGGCACCGCGAGGTCGGGCGCGACCAGGTAGGGCAGCTCGTGCAGCCAGCGGCTGATGGCTGTGTAGGCGACGCGCTGGCGCTCGGTGCCGTCCCGCCGCCCCTTGACCAGACGGTAGAGCGCAGGGTGCAGCGGGGCTTCCTTCCGCGGAGCCGGCACGGGCGCGGGAGCCGTCGCCAGGAGGTGGAGCCCCGGAGGGAAGGGCGCGTTGGCGCGTCGGGCCATGAGCCTGACGCGGTCGGCCGCCACCAGCGCATCGAGGCACCTGGTGAGGACGGTCTCGTCCTCCTCGCTGGTCGGGCCGCCCTTGAACACGATGTGGAAGTCGGCCAGCACGTCGGCCCCGCCGATCTGCATGTTCGAGTGGCCCTTCCAGCGCCGGTGTTCGGCGCGCCGGTAGAGCCGGGCCAGGAGGCTGCTCGAAAGCTGGTCGAGCGCGGTCACCCGGTTGTCGTCCCCTCCCCGTCCGGACGGGTGTAGTAACGGGTGGCGGCGATGGCCCCCTGCACATCTCCCTGAATGGATGACCGCAAGCGGTTCGTGAACTGGTCGGAGACCGAGAGGTAGCGCCGCCGGGCCCGGAGATCGGCGTCGTTGCGCATCCTGATGACCAGGGGGAAGACGTCCAAGGCGGTCCGGTCGTACAGGCCGGTGGTGTAGACGAGCTGGACGCCGAGCGCCTTGGCCACCGACTGCTGCAGGCGCAGGAGGTAGAGCGCGGACGCGCGGCCGATCGGATTGTCGAGGAACAGCACACCGGAGTGCTGGTGGCCCACCCGGCCCCGGTCGTTGGCCCGGAGTGCGGCCATCGTGCAGTACAGGACGATCGCGGCGGTGAGGATCTGGCCGCCGGAGAAGATGTCCTTGGTCTCCGAGACCCTGACGCGCTCCATCCCGAGGAGGGCGTCCGGCTTGAGGATGGTGACCTGGAAGCCCTTGGGCGCGGCCGCGGTCTCGACCCCCTTGAGGAGGAGCTGGCGGGCGTCCCGCTTGCCCTGCCGGTTCCTGGCCTCGCTCGCGGCCTCGTCGATGACGTGGCCCAGGCTGGCGTGGAGCACCTCCTCGCTGGGATCGGTGAAGCCGATCTGAAGGAACTGCTGGCCGGACCAGTTGCCCAGCCCTTCGGGAAGCCTGGACAGCCGCTGGGCGCGCCGGAGCGTGCGCAGGGCTTCCTGAACCTGCTGGGTGAACTGCCGCACGATCTGGGTGCGGTGGCGGGTGATCGAGGCGAGGTCGATCTCCAGGGTGCGCAGCCGGGGCCTGAGGTCGTCCGCCCACTCCGTGGCGAGCGCGGGAAGGACGGCGCGGTCGGTAGCGACGATGACGCGGCGGCCGGGCGATTGGAGCTTCTCGAACCGGGCGTCGCTCGCATGGCCCGAGAGGCGGTCGGCGAGTCCCCGCTCGTGTTCCAGGGCCGCCGCCGAGACCGCCTGCGTACCGGTGTATTCGCCGTGCAGCCGGGTGTGCTGCGCACGGGCACCGGCCGGATCGCCCTCGTACGCCGTCGGCGCGGGCTCGGCCGGCGGCTGTTCCGACGGGTCCCCGAAGACGTCGACCAGCAGCTTGAAGTCGCGGGTCGCCTGGCGGGCCGTCGCGTGGGCCTGCACCGCGGCGTCCAGGAGGGCGGTCAGAGCGGCGGCGTGCTCCGACGCCTCGGCCAGTGCCGCCTCGGCGGCCAGCACGAGCCCCTCGCCGTCCGGGACGTCCTCCGGCGTCCCGAAGGGGTCGAGGCCGACGGGGGCGTCCGCCGCCGGTGCGGGGAAGGCATCCAGGTCGCTCCGGTGCCGCAGGGTCACCGCGATGAGCCTGTCGAGCCGGTCGCGGAGAATGGCCGTCTGCTGCTCCGCCCGGAGCCGAGCCGCGTTGCGGGAGGGCGTGTCCGCGCCGTCGGGGCCACCGAGCAGGGTGAGCGCGGTGGCCAGCTCGCCCTTCTGATAGGGGGACAGCCCCGCCGCCGCGGCCCGCTCCTCCACCTCCGCGTAGCGCAGATCGGCCAGCAGATCGGCGCCCACCGCCACCCTGGCGTACTCCTCAGCGGCGGCGCGGTACGCGTGCCGGAGCACTTCGAGCGGATGCCCGGAAGCATCGGCTGCGGCGGGGCCGTCCTCGTCGTCGCCCGCACCGGCGCGGTCCGGGAGGTCCGCCAGCTCCGTGGTGACCCTGTCCACTGTGGCCCGCAGGGCGTCGGCGGTCCTACGGGCGTCCGCTGCCGCCAGCCGTGCGTCCTCGGCGGTCGTCCGGGCGGCCTCGGCGGCGCTCTGGTGGACGGCGGCGGCCTCGCGCGCCGCCTCCGCCTCCTCGCGCCAACCGGGAATCCTCTCCTCCTGGGCCGCGAGCGCCTTCAGCGCTTCGAAGCGCCGGTCGAGACCGGGCCGAGCCCGGTGCAGGAGGCGGAGTTCTTCGCGGGCCGTGTCCAGGTGCCCGGCCAGCGCGTCGCGCGCTTCCTCGGCCGTCGCCACGGCCAGGCGCGCGGCCAGGGCGGCCTCCTCCCGTTCCGCCTTGGCGTCGGCGAGCTCGGCCGGCCTGCCGGGCGGGCACTCCTGGCGCCAGTGCGTCAGCCGGGCGATGAACGCGTTGTGCGTGCGCAGCGTCGAGTCGAGTTCGGCGAGTTGGTGCTGGTGCTCGTCTCGGCGCCGGCTCAAGGCGAGGCGCTCGGCCTCCCCGGCCCGCTCGTCGTACAGGGCCGGGTGCGGTGGAACGACGAGGCCCACGCCAGGGGGCGGCCCGCTCTCCTCGTGGACGGCGGACGTGGTGCTCAACGCGATGAAGCCGGTGGGCCGGGAGCATTCTGCGGCCAGGATGTCGGCCGCGAGGCCCAGGTGGTCGGCCTCGTTCACCAGGACGCCGGTGACGAGGTGGGGAGCCCTGCCGACGATCTCCTCACGACGCTCGGTGCCGGGCACGGAGGCCAGGTACTCCCAGCCCGTGCACGCAGATACCCCGCCGGCGTTGAGGAGGTCGCAGATCCCCACCGCCTCGATGGACGACGGCAGGAGGTCGGTGACCTCTAACGCGGTCAGCGCCCGTTCGTCGCCGGCGGCCGCCATCCGGACGTCCAGCCTGGTCGCCTCCGCTTCGTCGCGGGCCCGGGCCAGCCGGTCGGACAGCGCCTCCGCCTCGCCATCGAGGTCGGCCGGCTCGCCGCTGTACAGGTCGGCGGCGTGGAGCTCCGCGGCGAGCCTGCGCATGGCCGTGTCGACCGCCTGGAACTCCCGGCAGGCGATGTCGTACGCGTGCTCGGTGGCGTCCTGGACCCTCCGGGCGGCCTCGTGCTCCTTGCGGGCCTGCTCGTGCCCCTCCTCCAGCTGCCGAATCTCCGCCTCGCATCCGGCTACGCGCTCCTGGTTCAGCCGCACGCCGGACTCGGCGAGGGCCCGGGCATCGGCGACCGACATACCCTCGGCCACCAGCCCACTCCGGACCGCCGCGCCGATCTCGGCCTCGACGTCGGCGATGAGCCGGTCCGCCGTCCCGGCGCGCGCCTTCCGTTCGCCGACCTCGACGACCGCCTCGTCGTGTGCGGCCTGCGCGGTGGTAGCCCGGTGGTCGTGCTCTGCGGCCTTCGTCTCGTGTCCGGCGATGTCGGCTTCCAGGTCCCGGACCATGGCGTTCAGTGCGCGCGAGAGCGTGCGTGCGGCGGAGTCCCGCGTGGACAGGGCCGGGAGAGCGGCCTCCTTGGTCTCGGCGATACGCTCGCGCAGCCGCCTAGCCGTGGTGGTCGCCTCCAGGTCCCGCAGGACCGCCGGTACGGCCGTCCAAGCCCGCTCGACCGCCCCAGCCTCCCGCCAGTCCCGCTCAGCGGCCGACTGCACGCGCTGCGACTCGGAGAACCTCAGCTCGGCCAGACGCCGGCGGAGCTCGGTCAGGACGGCCTCCGCGCGGTGCCGCCCGTCCGCCGCATTGCGGACCTCGCCCTTCAGGCGGACGGCCTCTGCGTCCGTGCGCGCCAGTTCGGCCCGTTCAGCGGAGGCACGCTGCCGGACCCGGTGGATGAAGCCGTCCAGTGCCGACCGGGCCTCGGTGAGCCGGAGGTCGACCGCCCGGCGGTCCTCCCGGGCCTGGGCGAGCGATGTCAGCAGCGCGAGTGTGCCTTCGATGAACTCCTTCTCCAGCTCCATGCTGCCCCGGTCCGCCAGCTTCGCCCCATACGTGGAGAGGAGCTCGGCCAGGTCCAGGGCCGGTTCCGTGGGAAGGACGGCGGTGAGCAGGAAGTTGACGAACGCGAGGTCGGTCCCCAGGGAGAAGGCATCGGCCGCCTCTCCCTCGTCGCTGTTCATCGCCCTCTGGTAGCGGAAGAGTTCGGGGTCGAGTCCCAGAGCGGCGAGCCGGTCGGTCCACTCGCCCTGGAGTTGGAAGAGCCGGTACCCGAGCGCCGGATCGGCATCCTGGGCGAGTCGCAGTTCCTCGCAGTACTGGGCCAGGCTGAGGTACTTGCCCTCGGTCTCGATCGGCAGGTACTCCAGGTCGAGCGTCTTCCCTGGACGGAAGTGGTACCACCGCTCGACCAGGTTGGACGAGTCAGTCGACGTCCTCCGGTCCCTCCACTGGCTGACCTTCCCGGTGATCAGCCGTTTGCCGGTGCGCGCGTGGGTCCACTCCAGCACCACGTGCGCGACATCGTCAGGCAGCACGAAGCCGTCGAGGAGGTGGGGATTGCGGGTGCCGACGACCTGGCGCCGTCCGGGGAGCACGACGGAGAAGATGAGCTTGATAAGGACGGACTTGCCGCCCCCGTTCTCCAGGAAGAGCACGCTCGCCGGCGACGGGCGCCGGAGCGGCTCTTCGAGGTCGAATACATCGCCCTGCTGGCCGTTGGCGACCGGTGCGCCGACGCCGCTGAAGTCCAGCAGGACGTCCTCGTAGCGCGCGGCGTGCGGGCCTACACCGCGCAGCAGGACACGGGACAGCTCATACATCGAGCAGCTCCCCGGTCGTCCCCGCCGGCTCCCCGGCCCGATCGTCCCGGTCGCCGGGGGCCTCCCCACCGCTCCGTTGCCCGGGGGCCATGCGAAGGCGCCCGGAGGACATCGGCACCACGCCGAGACTGAGCAACTCGTCGAAGGCTGCGGTGGCCGCCAGCTCACGGACCTGGAGCTGGTAGCGCGTGGTGGTGCGGTACCAGCCCTCCTCACCGGAACCGGCCACCGTGAGGAATCCCTGGTCCACCAGGAAGTTCAGCGCCCGTGTGGTCATGCCGCGGGTTGAGTTCATCGCCAACCGCTGGTCCTTGGTCAGTGAGGCCTCAGGCCGACGGGCGTAGGCGCTCCAGACCTTCTCCAGCTCCGGGGTATCCGAGGGCGTGTCGATCCCGGCCTCCGACTGGGCGGCCTTCTCCCGCAGGCGGTCGCAGGTGTCCCGGACGGCCTTGTCCACGGCCTCGGCGCTCACCCGGCCGGTGTAGGAGTCGCTGGCCAGGTCGTCGGAGCGGGGGAACGCCAGCGCCGCCACGGCCAGGTGGATGACGCCATGGAGCAGCTTCTCGCTCTCGCCGCGCTGTTTGGCGATCCGCACGTAGTCCTCCATCCGCGTCTCGAAGACGGAGTTCGGCGCGGCGGCGAGCGCGACGCCGATGTCCTCCGCCGCGCCGAGCACCCGCAGGCCGAGTCCGCGGGCCGTGCGCTCCACCAGCTGCCGGAACGGTCCGTCCGTCCGGTACCGGCGCAGCAAGTCCCGGTAGGCACGGTCCTTAGCGGGCCGCAGCCGGGGGCGCAGGGCGAAGGCGATGAGCCTAGCCGCGTCCTCGGCCTCGTCCAGGCTGTACACGGGCGTCACTGGTCGGACTCCAAACCGCTCGGGGCGTCGTGGTCGGCCTCGTCGACCGGGTCCTGGAGACCGACCCGGGAGAGCAGGAGTTCGCCGCCGCCGAGCGCGGGGCTGGTCAGCCCGCCCTCTTCGACGATGGCGATGAGCATGCTGGGGTCGCCGCGCAGCACGGCCTCGCTGACAGCGGGGCTGAAGGCGTGCACCGCCTCGTGCAGGACCAGTCGCTCCACCGTCGGCCCGAGTTCCCGGGCGGCGGAGAGCAGGTCGCTGAGCGTCGTCGGCTCGTCGAGCGCGAGGTCCAGCAGGTGCTTGGCGGCCCGCAGGTCGTCCTCGCTGAACTGCGGCGGGTCGGCTAGGTCCTGGAGGTCGGGCTCCGGCACAGTGCCGGCGAAGAAGGCCCGGTCCGAGCGGCCCTGGAGCAGCCGTTGGACCAGTGTCGTCATCGAGGTCACGGTGGGCGGCGCCGGTGGCAGCCCAGAGCGGAAGAAGTCGGCGACGGGGTCGATCGCGTCCCGCACGCTCAGGCCGAGCACCGGCACCAGCAACTGGTTGAAGACGTCGATCGCCGCCCGCTGCGGAGGCCCGGAGAATCGCTGGCGGTCCTGCTCCGACCGGAAGAACGCACCGGCGGTCTGCAACCGGTTCTGCAACTGCATGTGCCGGCGGATGCAGTCCCGCACAATGTCCACCAGTTCAGCCGCCTGCTGCTTCCGCCGTGGATCGTGGGTCTCGTCGCGGTGCGCGGTGATGTTCAGCAGGATGGCGTTCTCGTGCCGGTAGCGCCCCTCGATGTGTTCGAGCGATTCCTCCAGCAGTTCGGGTACTTCGCGTTCCCAGTCGACCGTCCGGACATCGCGCCGGGTTGCCTCCAGGAACTGCCGCAGGTGCTCCCCGTACTGCACGGTGCGGTACCTCGCCTGCTCGGCGGCGAGCTTGGCGTCTTCCAGTCGTCTGCGTCTGATGAGGTATTCGAGTTTGTGCTCGGCGGCTACCTGGGCGGACTCCACGTCGGTGTCCAGCGCGCCCACCAGCACATTGATCGCCTCGTCCGTCACCCGGAGGAACACGCCTCCGTCGGGCGCGGAGTGCTCCACGACGAGCTTGAACTCGAAGTCGTAGTGCCCGTAGCGGCCCTGCTGGTCGAGACGGCCGTACTTCCAGGTGAACCCGCGGTCGATCGTGCCGATGTTGATCAGTTTGTTCAGTACCCATTCGGCGACGTCGTGGTGCTGCTGGTCGCTGTGCTGCGGCACCTGGACGGCTGCGAACCGCTGGACCTGTTCGATCACCTTCCTGTGCTCCGCGCCGGCCTGGAAGTCCATCGCCATGGCGACCTGGTCGATGGTGTGCAGAGCCAGTTCGACCACGCTGTAGGGTCGCGCGTCGACGCGGTCGTGGAGGCCTTTGTTGGCTTCCATCGCCTGTAGCGGGGCAGTGCAGGCGAGCGCCTTCACACGACGGATCAGTCCGTCGTCCGGCATCGCCGGGGATTCGGCGGAATCGTCTGACACGGGAAGGACTTTAGCCACGCTTCGGCTCGACTACCGTCGGATTCCGAATAGTCATGCGAACCCCGGCGGCGTGGTGTATGTCCCGGCCGCTTTGTTCGGCCTACGAGCGTCCCAGAGCCTCGGGTGGGGAGGCGTGGATCGAGTCCCCCAGACTCGCTCCACGGCGCTGCTCGCGCGGTTCGGACGGCCACCCCACAGCAAGCCGTTCGCTGCCTATACAGCGCCGACGGTGTCGAGGTTACCCATTCTGCGATACGCGCGCGGATCGGCGCACTTTCGGACTGCGCGCGAGAGCGCCCGGGCAGATCGGCTAGCGTGCCGCCATGGGCACGTTGAGCAGGCGAGAACTCGCCGCACTGGTCGACGAGGCGACGGCCGACACCTACGACGAGCACGAGCAGGTAGTCGGAACCTCAAGACCGGGAGGGCTCGCATGACTGCTGTCGTACGGAGTGAGGACGAGGCGTCGTTGCGAGGTCTGATCGAGCGAAGTTCCGAACTCAAGGGCGACCTCGTCGTCTTCGCCCAGAGCGCGCGCTTCGACCGGTGGTTGAACCCCCTCCTACTGGAGGCGGCGGGCCCCGAAGGGCAGTTGGACGAGGGCGCGGCGATCCGGATCATCGACCACTTCATCCTCCGGTACCGCTTGCCGGGCGATTCGACCGTGGTGGACCGGTTCGTCGCCGCACGGCGGGACTTGACCGAGGCCGACCGGGCGATGCTGCTCGGCTGGCGTGACCCGGTCGAGGGCGTCTTCGAGGTCCGCTGCAAGGACGGGGACGCCGTCGTCCTGCTGAACCTGGTCGACGACCTGGAGTACCGCACGTACTCGAACGTCGGGCGGGCGGCGTTCCGGGGAGTGTCGAGGGGCGGGTTCCTCCTCGCGTGCGTGGTGCCCGTCCACTCGGCAGACGGGACGTGGCTGATCTCCGGGGCGATGTCGTACTACCCCAGGTCCAGCGCCGCCGACATCGCCCGGGCCGCCCTGCAGTTGGCGACCGGCCACCCCGAACTGGTCTTCCGCAACCCCGAGAAGATCGAGCAGGGATGGGCGTCGATGCGGGAGGACCGGGCCGCGTTCATCTCGTTCTGCGGCAGCGACGAGCTGGTCCTTCCGCCGGCCGAGGTCGAAGAGCGTCTCAACGCCTACTACCGGCACCGCCAGGAGGCCGCCGTCGCCGAGCGGCCCGAGCGGGCCCGGGGCAGGCGGTTGCCGGGAATCGATCTGCCGGCCTTCTCACTGCCGCAAGCCCTCGCGGACTCGGACACGGTCGGCGTCATCTACGACGAGGTCGACGGACTCAATTTCTACGCCGACTACGGGATGCTGCGGAGCCTCTTCGGCGACCCGGCCCGCGCGGGTCGCCGTCAGTACCAGGACGTGCTGCGCGCCTACCTGCGCGAGGAGTCGATCGCGCCGCTGCCGATCCGCCGCTTGGCCGCTGCCCACCCGGAGACGGTCGACGCGGTGTTCCGGAAGCTGCTGCGAAAGCCCGGGTTCACCTGGAGCGAGCACGGTGAGGACCTGTTGCGCCGACGCAAGCCCTGGTACTACGAACGGGAGCCCCGTCCTGGCGTCTCAGTGATCGGCGAGCGCCTCGGCGAGCTCGCCGCCGGCACCGGACGGCAGAGGTTCACCAGGGCGCGGCGCCCCTCGACGCCCTCGTCGGGGTGAAATGCCGGCGAGCCCGATGCCAGTGCGACGTGAGGTGGTCGCCACCGCCGAGTCGGGCCTGCGGGGTCAGGGGTGGGGGCGCTGGGCGGGGAGGCGGACGGGGGTGGTCGGGGTGCCGCGGCGGGCGAGGTCGGTGAGGGTCTCGAAGAGGATGTCGCCGATCAGGACCGGTTCGCGGGACGGCGACGGGTCCTCCTCGGGAGTGGTCGGTGGGCGCTCGTCTCGAAGCTGGCGAGTTGGCATGGCTCTTCCTGCCGACGGGGTGGCCGAGGAGAGTCCTGCCCGGTCAGCGGGGGCGGGACACCCCGGGAACAGGCGAATCGGCCGGAACTGGCGCAGCGGGGACCGAAACGTGGCCGCGCCGCGCGTGCTTACGGGGGCCGAATACCGGCCGGGGGTATTCTCGGGCGCGTGACGGCAGACGGTGGGCGGGCGCGGGTGCGGGCGGGGGTGCGGCACGGGGCCGTGGCCCGGTCGCTGCTGCTCTGCGCGCTGCTCGCCGGGCTGTTCCTGATGCACGGCTCGCCGACGGCGGCCGGGGGCTGCCACGCGCCGGCCGTGCCCTCGGTGCCGGCGGTCGCCGGGCACCACCACGCGCCGGACGCGCCCGACGGGCCGCCCGGGAGCGACCCCCGGGCGGCCGGGCCGCGAACGGCTCACGGGGACGCGCCGCAGGCGGCGTCCTGCGTCACCGCCCGCGACCGGGACGGCGCCGGGCTGCCCGCCGCCCCGCTGTCGGCCGGGGCGGCCGTCGTGCTGATCGCGCTGCGCCCGCCGGACGGGCCGCGCGGGCGGCGGGCCGACGGTCCGCGTGCTCCGCCCGCCGGACGGCGGCTGCTCTCCCAGGTGTGCGTCTCCCGGACCTGACCGGGCCCGCGCCGGGCTCCCCGTCGACGGGGCCCGGGCGCGCCGCGTCCTGCCCGCACACACCGGAAGACACCTCGAACGATGACTCACCACTCCCGTCCGCACGCCCACCCCCGCGCACGCGCCCTGGCGCTCGCCGCAGGCGCCGCCGCCCTGGCGGTCACGCTGACCGCCTGCGGCTCCGCCGCGACGAGCGGGACCGACCACGGCGGGGCGGCGCACGGCACCACCACGGCCGCCGCCGCCCCCACCGCCGGTACCACCACCACGGCCGCCGCCGCCCCCACCGGCGCCCACCAAGGCCACGGCGTGCCCGCCGTGCCGGAGCCGGCCGCCTCCTCCACCCCCACGACGGCCGCCCCGTCCGCCGAGCGGAACGGCTACCGCCTCACCTCCGACACCGGGACGCTCGCTGCGGGGACCCCCGCCGCGTACCGGTTCGCCGTCACCGCGCCGGACGGCACCCGGCTCACCGCCTACCGGACCGAGCAGACCGAGCGGATGCACTTCTACGCCGTCCGGTCGGACCTGACCGGCTTCCAGCACCTCCACCCCGAGATGGCCGCCGACGGCACCTGGACCGCCCCGCTGGCCGCGCTCACCCCCGGCACCTGGCGGACGTACGCCTCGTTCGTCCCGGACAGCGGCCCCGGCAGCGGCAGCGGCCTGGTGCTCAGCCGGACGGTGACCGTCCCCGGCGAGGGCGCCGACGCCGCCGCCAGGCTGCCCGCCGCGACCGGCACCACGACGGTGGACGGGTACACCGTCACGGTCGAGGGCTCCCCGGTCGCGGGCAGGGCGGGCGAGCTGAAGGTGGCCTTCGCCAGGGACGGCGCCCCGGTCACCGACCTCCAGCCGTACCTGGAGACCTTCGCCCACCTGACCGCGTTCCGCGCCGGTGACCAGGCCTTCGCCCACCTCCACCCGGAGACGAGGGCGGAGGCGAACGGCACCGGCGGCCCGACGCTGACGTTCCACGCCGAGATGCCGGCCGCCGGGGACTGGCGGCTCTTCCTGCAGTTCCGGACCGGCGGGCAGCTGCACACCGCCGGCCTGACCCTCACCGTGGCGTAGCACCACCGCGGCACCGCACGGCACCACGGCGCCACGGCACCACGGCGCCACGGCAGCACGGCGCCACCCACCGCACGGCCGGACACCCGGACGCCGGGAGGTCACCGCGACGAGGGCCACATCGGCCCCCGCGCCGGTGACCTCCCGGCACCGGTGGGCGAAGATGGACCGGTGACCACACCGCGCACCGCTCCCCGGCTGATAGCCACCGACCTGGACGGCACCCTGCTCTGCTCGGGCGGAACCGTCACCGAGCGCACCGCCGCCGCCCTGGCAGCCGCGGAGGCGGCCGGGGTCCAGGTGGTGTTCGTGACCGGCCGCCCGCCGCGCTGGATGAAGCAGGTGAGCACGCACATCGGCGGCCATGGGGTGGCGATCTGCTCGAACGGCGGCGCGGTGGTGGACGTGCGGCGCGGCGAGCTGCTGGAGTCGTTCCCGCTGGCGGCCGAGGCCGCGCTCGCCGTGGTCGAGCGGCTGCGGAAGAAGCTCCCGGGCACCGCGTTCGCCTTCGAGTACCCGGCCGGGTTCGCCCGCGAGCCCGGGTACGAGGTCCGGATGTGGGGCCAGGACGAGAACCACCCGATCGGTCCGGCGGAGGAGCTGCTGGGCACGGGCGGGGCGGTGCAGGGGCTGTTCAAGCTGCTCGCCAAGCACCCGGACCTGGACCCGGACAAGCTGCTCGGCGAGGCCCGGGAGGCGGCCGGCCACCTGGCCGAGATCACCCGCTCGGCGCCGATCCCGCTGCTGGAGATCAGTGCGCCCGGCGTCACCAAGGCCAGCACGCTGGCTCGTTGGTGCGCGGCGCGCGGGATCGACCGGAGCGAGGTGGTGGCTTTCGGCGACATGCCGAACGACCTGGAGATGCTCGCCTGGGCCGGCACCGCGTACGCCGTGGCCAACGCCCATCCGCAGGTGCTGGCGGCGGTGCCGCTGCACACCGTGAGCAACGAGCAGGACGGTGTGGCGGCGGTGCTGGAGCAGCTGCTCGACCACCCCCGACGCTGACCCCGGCCCGACCGCCCCCACCGCCGGCCCCGGCCACCGTCACCGTCACCGGTCCACCGGCCCCGGTCCGCCGAGCGGTCGTCCGGGCCCCCGAACGACCGCACCGGCCGGCGGAGGGGGCCCGCCGGCCGGTGCACGAGCGACTCCCGCGGGAAGCCCCCCGCAGGGGACTTCCGCAGGGCTCCGGGGGACTACCCGAAGCGCCCGTTGACGTAGTCCGAGGTCCGCTGGTCGCGCGGGTTCTGGAACACCTGCTCGGTCGGACCGGCCTCCACGATCCGGCCGGGCGTGTCGTGGGTGGCCAGGAAGAACGCGCAGGACTGCGAAACCCGCTGCGCCTGCTGCATGTTGTGGGTGACGATCACGATGGTGAGCCGCCCGCGCAGCTCCGCGATGGTCTCCTCGACGCGCCGGGTGGAGGTCGGGTCGAGCGCCGAGCACGGCTCGTCCATCAGCAGGATGTCCGGCGAGACGGCCAGCGACCGTGCGATGCAGAGGCGCTGCTGCTGTCCGCCGGAGAGCGAACCGCCGGGGGTGTGCAGCCGGCTGGCGACCTCGTCCCAGAGGCCGGCCCGGCGCAGGCTCGTCTCCACCAGGTGCTCGCGCTCGTCCCTGGCGACCTTGATGCCGGCCAGCTTCAGCCCGCTGGAGACGTTGTCCTGGATGGACATCGCCGGGAACGGGTTCGGCCGCTGGAACACCATGCCGATCCGGCGGCGGACCTCGGTCGGGCGCCGGCCGGGCCGGTAGACGTCGTCGCCGTCCAGCAGCACCTCGCCGGAGAGCGCGGCGCCGCGGATCATCTCGTGCATCCGGTTGAGGATGCGCAGGTAGGTGGACTTGCCGCAGCCGGACGGGCCGATCAGCGCGGTCACCTCACCGGCCGGCATGGCGAGCGAGACCCGCTCCAGCACCTTGTGGGAGCCGAACCAGGCGGAGACGTCACGGGTCTCCAGCCCGGCCAGCACGGGCTCCTCGCCGTGGGTCTCGTAGTGCGCGTCCTGCGGGTACAGCAGCTGCTGCCCCTCGTACCCGGCGTACGCGCCGGGGCCGGGCGGGACGGCGGGAAGGGTGATCGTGGTCTCGGACGGTCCGGCCCCCGTGGCCTGGCCGGGCGGTACGTCGGTCATCGGTGCATCCGTCATCGGTACGGTCCTCCGGGCGCGCGTCAGTAGAGGTTGGGCAGCAGGGCGGCGGCGTTCTCGTAGACCGCCCAGAGCAGCGCGCCGACCACCGGCGCGAGGCTGAGGTAGGCCGCCGAGCGGTGCCAGTACCGGGCCAGCACGATCGCGGCGACCACCGCGCCGAGCAGGCCGAGCGTCCACAGCTGCAGCGTGGCCAGCGCGCCCTTGTCGGCGGCCAGCGCCTTGTCGTAGGGCACGGTGCGGGGCCGGCCGCCCGGGTTGGCCTGCGGCTCGCCGTCCAGCCGGGCGCCGATCATCACCGTCGAACGCGGGATCCAGTCGGAGTCCCCGGTGACCAGCACCATCCGGTTGCGGGCCGGGTCCGCGATCGGGTGGTCCTCGTCGCCGTACACGTTGACGGTGTAGGTGAACTTGCCCTGCCCGGTGGTGGCTTCGATCTTGTCCCCGACCCGGAGCTTGGTCAGTTCGGCGAACGGCGCCCCGAAGGTCGCGCCGCGGCCGAAGAGCACCGCGACGCCGGTCTGCCCGGGCAGCGCGGTGTCCCGCCGGTGGCCGGGACCGCGCATGAGGTCCCGGCCGGTGGTGCCCTCCACCACGACCACGTGGTGCAGCCCGATCGCCGGGATGTCCAGCAGCGCGACCGGATCGCCGCTCCCGGCCGCGCCGGTCGGGGCGGTGGCCTTGGCCAGCTGGTCCCGGAAGGACTTGTAGGCGGTCGACTGGAAGTGCTTCTCCTGGACGTGCGAGAGGGTGAAGAGGTAGCCGACGAAGCCCAGGGTGAGCGCCGCCAGCAGGCTCACCGCCCAGGCCCCCTGGAGGAACCGGATCCGCCCTGCGGTCCGCCCGGGGCCGGACGGCCCGTCCGGCCCGTCCGGCTTGGGCGCGGTCCCGGGGGTGTCCGGCTCGACGGCCGGGGCCGGCGCGGGCTGCGCCGGGGCCGTCGGCTTCTCCAGCGCCGGGGCCGTCATGACCGGCCGCCGTTGTTCGCGCGACGGCGCAGCAGGCGCCGTCCGAGCAGCGGCGGGACGATGACCACGGCGAGCAGTTCGAGCGCGGTGAGGGTGCTCAGCGTCCAGTCCTCGGGGCGTCCGCCGACCTCTACGACGTTGGCCGCGACCTCGGTGGCGGCACCGCCGCGGCCGCGCGCGACCACCTGACCGGTCTGCGGGTCGACGACGTCCTCGGCCGCGGCCTCGCCGTCGGCCGGAGCGCCGTTCGGGTCGGCGGCCGCGGCGGGATCGCCGGGCGCGACCTCGCCCGTGCCGCCGGTGGCCGCCGCACCGCCGGTGGCCGCGGCGCCGCCGGCTGCCGCACCGCCCGCTGCCGCACCGCCCGCGCCGGTGGAGCCGGGCGTCTGGGTGTTGCCTGTCTTGCCGGTGCCGGCCTTGTTGCCGGTGGTCCCGGTGGAGCCGGTGGCCGCCGCGCCGCCGCCGGTCGCCGCCGCGCCGCCCGAGGCGGCGGTGCCACCCGCTGCCGCGCCGCCGCCGGTGGCCGCGGCCCCGCCGGAGCTGCCGCCCGAGCTGCCGGCGCCGCCCGTCGACGGCTTGCCGTCCACGATCTTGCAGTCCAGCGGCTGGCCCTTGGCGTCACAGGCGCTGGGCTGCGGGGCGCTGTCCAGGATGGTCAGCCGGCCGGCGGCGTTGAAGGTCGGGTTGTTGCAGTTGGAGAGGGTGTTGGGGTCGACCGGGCTGGCGTTGCCGGGGATGTGCTGGGCCTGGAGCAGTCCGCCGCGGACCAGGCCGCGCGGGATGGGCGAGTAGCCGAGGTCGTCGGCCTCGCCCTGGCCCTGGCAGAGCACGTAGGAGAGGAACTTGCTCAGTGCGCCGCCCTTGTCGTTGCTGAAACGCGGGAGCGCCTTGAGGGAGTTGGCCCGCGGCACCACCAGGTAGCTGTAGCTGGAGAGCGGGTAGGAGCGTGCGTCCGAGTTGGTGTAGACCTCGTCCAGGTTCTGCTGGAGGTAGTTCGGGTCGTCCGGCGAGGTGTTGTCGTCGACACCGCGGATCTTCGCGGCGGTGAGCGCGATGGCGACGTTGGGGGCGGTCGGCAGGACGTAGTAGCCGGCCGGGTTGAGGACCTTCACCACCGGCCAGTCGCTGCGCTTGGCGAACGCGTACTCGTCGTAGCCGATGGTGCCGTCGCCCGAGCTGGCCTTGATGTAGCCGGCCACCGTGTCCGAGCCGTTCTGGGCCGTCATCCGGCCGGACGGCGGGAAGAACTCGGTGAACTCACCGCAGGAGACCTTGTTGACGGACTTGCAGTACTCCTCCCACTGGGCGGGGAAGGTGTGGCTCATCCACCGGGTGAACTGGGCCGTCGCGCCGGAGCCGTCCGAACGGATCACCGGGGTGATCGGCAGGTTGGGCAGCGTCCGGCCGTAGTCGGCGGTGACCTTCGGGTCGTTCCAGTTGGTGATCTTGCTGGTGAAGATGTCCATGATGGTCTGGGGCGAGAGCCGCAGGTCGCGGACCTGCTTGCCACCGATCTTCAGGTTGTACATCAGCGCCGTGCCACCGGCGGTGATCGGGACGTAGGAGTAGCCGTACACCGGGTTCTCCACGCCGCCGCCGCCGCTGCGCAGGACCTCCTCGCTCGCACCGGTGTCGATCTTGGTGCGGAACGGCACGTCGGAGGCGGTGAAGTCGTTCTGGCCGATGGACCACTCCTGGCGGCCGCGGGCCGAGCCGACGGCGCTGAAGTCGATCTGGATGCCCTGGGGCCCGACGTCCTGGCGCCACTGGTCGATCGCCGGGTACGCCCAGCTGGAGCCGCTGGCGGTCAGCGCGACGGCCGCGTGCGCCGGGGTGGCCTGCCCCAGCAGCAGCGAACCGGCCGCGAGCAGGGTGGACATCAGCACGGCCAACGGGCGTGCCAGGGGGCGGCGTTCGGCCTCCCGCGACATGGGAACTCCTCCGGTACTGAGGGTGGTCGATCGGAACATCAGTGCTCCACGGTGGCGACGACGGGACCGCCGAGGTGGGCGGGGGTGGGCTGCTCCGGCCGGGGGGCCCGAGCGGGTTGGGCGGCGCGGGCGAGCTTGCGCTTCTGGCGCCGGCTCATCTCTCCGGGGCCGCGACCGCCGAGCAGACGCGCGGTGACGAAGAGGATCATCACCACCGCCATCAGGGTCAGACCGGCGGCGAAGGCGCGCGCGGTCATCTCGGGGACCGGCAGCTTGACGTAGCTCCAGATGTAGAGCGGCAGCGAGATCTGCTGCCCCTCCAGGGGGTTGGCGTTGAGGCGCGAGGTGAAACCGGCCGTCAGCAGGACCGGCGAGGTCTCGCCCACCGCGCGCGCCATGCCCAGCACGACGGCGGTCACCAGACCGCGCCGCGCGGTCGGCAGCACGACGTTCCAGACGGTCCGCCACTGGCTGCCGCCGAGCGCGTACGAGGCCTCCCGCAGGGTGCCCGGCACCAGGCGGATGACGACCTCGGCGGCCCGGGTGACGATCGGCATCATCATCACCATCAGCGCCAGGGAGGCCGCGAAACCGCTCTTCTCGAACCCGAAGGTGAGGATGACGACGCCCAGGATGAAGAGGCCCGCGACGATCGACGGCAGCGCCGTCATCGCCTCCACCAGCGTCCGGACCGGACGGGCCAGCCGGCCGCCGATCTCCGACATGAAGACGGCTGCGGCGATGCCCAGCGGGACGGCGAACAGCGTGGCCAGGCCGAGCTGTTCGAGCGACCCGACGACCGCGTGGAGTGCGCCGCCGGAGGTGATCGGGGAGAGCGAGGCCGTGCTCACCATCGTCTCGGTGAAGAAGTTGCTGTGCTGGGCCGCCTCGAACCCCTTCGAGGCGACGTAGCCGATCTGGTCGGCGATCAGCCCGACGACGAACAGGCCGGAGCTCCAGGCGACCACGGCCACCAGTCGCTCACGGACCAGGAGCGGGCCCCACTGCATCCGGCCGAGGAGGAAGTAGCCGACGAGGAAGAGCACGTACCAGCAGAACAGGAAGCCCAGGGCGCCGCTGAACGGGAGCACCCGCTCGTACAGCACCCAGTCCAGTCCCAGCGCGCCGACCAGCGCGCCGGCGATCGTGAAGAAGTCGTCGCGGGTGGTCCCGCCGAGCTTCAGTTTCCGCTCCGGACGCGGGTCCTTCCGGTCCGGTTCGGCGTGCGGCTCGTCCGGCAGGGGCGTCGCGGGTGCCACGGCGGGCGGCCTGTCGAGGGTGGTCATCGGTGCGTCCCTTCACGGCGGAGCGGAAGCGGTCGGCGGGCCCGGCGGCGGGTGCTCCGGCCCGCCCCGGGGTCCTGGTCGGCCGCGGCGCCCTTTCGGGGCGGCCGCCCCCGGTCGGTCGTGCTTCTCTGGTCGGCCACGGCTCAGTCCACCGTCGCCGAGCCGGAACGGGAGCGCGAGATCACGAAGCTCGCCGCCACGTTGACCAGCAGGGTGATCCCGAACAGGACCAGGCCGGCCAGCATCAGCGCGGAGAGGGCCAGCCTGTCCGACTCGCCGAACCGCAGCGCGATCAGCGCGGAGATCGAGTTGCCCCCGTTCTCCAGCACGTGGGTCATGGTCTTGAAGCTCGGCGAGATGATCAGCGCGACGGCGATGGTCTCGCCCATCGCGCGGCCGAAGCCGAGCATCACGGCCCCGATCACACCCCCGCGCCCGAACGGCAGGACCACCGTGCGCACCATCCCCCAGCGGGTGGAGCCGAGCGCGTACGCGCCCTCGCGTTCGCCCTGCGGGGCCTGCGAGAACACCTCACGGCTGAGCGAGATGATGATCGGAATGATCATCAGGGAGACCACCACGCCCGCGACGAAGGTCGACGAGGTGTAGGAGGTGGCGATGTCGCCGGTGCGCACCTTGAGGAAGGGGATCACGTCACCGAGGTGGTTGGAGGCCCAGCGCGCGAGCCCGATGATCTGCGGCTGGAGGAAGAACAGCCCCCAGAGCCCGTAGACGATGCTGGGGATCGCCGCCATCAGGTCGACCAGCGAGATCAGCGTCGCGCGCAGCCGCACCGGTGCGTACTCGGAGATGAAGACCGCCGTGGTAATGGCGACCGGAACGGCGATCGCCAGCGCGATCACGGCGATCAGGATGCCGTTCGGCAGAACGGCCGCGATGCCGAAGTTACCGGCCTGGGTCTGCCACTTCTGTTCCGTGAAGAAGTCGAAACCGACCACGCGCAGGGCATCGGCGCCGCGCAGGATCAGGAAGAACGCGATCAGCCCCATGATCACGAAGACCGAGAGGCCCGCGGTCCGCAGCATGCCGCGGAACACCCGGTCGCCGGGCGTGGCGGGGGCGGTGATGGTGCGGGGTACGTCGGGGTCGGGCTGGCGTGGAGCCTCGGCGAACGGTGCCGCGGGCTCGGCGGCGGCTGTCATGGTCTGCTCTCCGGCGCACTCGGTGGGAACTGCTCGGTCCAGGGATCACGGTGGTCGGGGGAGGACGCCGGGCGCGATTCCCCGGGGAAGGGCGCCCGGCGACGGGAAGCGGACACGGCCCGGCCCCGACGGGCGCCCCCCCCCGACCAC